>JADLHI010000329.1 GCA_020848895.1 Hyphomonadaceae bacterium | reverse complement strand
TTCGGCTGGAGCGCCGCGCTCGACAATCTCGCCAAGGAATTCGCGCAATGACCAAACGCACGGCCACGCACGCGACGTTCGTCATCGAACGCGACTACCCGCATCCGCCGGCGAAGGTGTTCGCCGCGTTCGCCGATCCGAAGAAGAAAGCCAGGTGGTTTGGCGGCCCGGAGGAGTGGGAAAAATCCAACCATAAGCTCGACTTCCGTATCGGCGGCCAAGAGAGCGTCAGCGGCGGCCCACCCGGCGGCACGGTCCACGCCTACAACGCCGAAATCTGGGACATCGTCGAGAACGAACGCATCGTCACGTCATACCAAATGCACTTGGACGACAGACGAATATCGGTCTCGCTCGCCACTTACGAATTTAAGGCGAACGGCGCGAGCACGACGTTTGTCCTCACTGAGCAAGGCGTCTTTCTCGACGGCTATGACGACGCCGGCCAGCGCGAAGAAGGCACGCGCGAACTGCTCAGTCAGCTTGAGACTTACCTGAATACGTGAGGCGACGATGACCACCACCACGCACGCCAGCTTCGCGATCGAGCGCAGCTATTCGGCCTCACCGCAGCGCATCTTCGCTGCCTGGGCCGATCCCGCCGCCAAGCGGGCCTGGTTTGTCGAAGGAGATGGTTGGGACATCCAATCTTATGAGATCGACTTTCGTGAAGGCGGCAAGGAAAGCAGCAAGTACCTCTTTCGCAAGGGCGAAGAAATCTTCGGTGAGAAAACCGTGTTCACCAACGACACCGTGTTCAACGAAATCATCCCGAACGAACGGATTGTCTTCACCTATGCGATGGATCGCAATGGCAAGCGCTTCAGCGTTTCGCTGGCGACGGTTGAGATCAAGCTCGCGGGCAAAGGCTCACGCCTGATCTTCAGCGAACACGGCGCGTTCTTCGATGGCGCCGATGGCGTGCAGATGCGCGAACAAGGCTGGCAAGACTTGCTGAAGAGACTCGAGGAACACCTCGCGGAGATCAAGCAATGAAGACATTTTTGGCGGTCTTTACCGGTAGCACGGCAGCGCGCGAACGTTCGGGCTGGGATGAACTCGGCGATGCCGATCGCGCCGCGCGTGAACAGAAAGGCATCGCGGCATGGGGCGCGTGGGTCGCGAAGAACCAGACTTCCATCGTCGACAACGGTTCGCCGCTCGGCAAAACCAAACGCGCCGGCCCTGGCGGCGTCACCGACATCAAGAACAATCTGGCAGCCTACATCGTGGTGCAGGCTGGAACGCACGAAGCGGCGGCGAAGCTGTTCGAGGGCCACCCGCACTTCACGATCTTTCCGGGCGAAGCGGTCGAAGTGATGGAGTTATTGCCGATCCCGCGCCAATGATATGGACCGCCGGCGGCCCGCCGGCAGGCGCTGGTGTTGGCCGGCGGGACGCCGGCGGTCCATATTGATCGCATGACACTTCAGCAGATCGCCATTTCACTCGATAGCGACGCCACGATCTCCGGCCTGTGGCTCGCCCCGCCAAACGCGAAGGCGGCTTACGTCTTCGCGCACGGCGCCGGCGCCGGCATGGCGCACAAGTCGATGGCGGCGATCGCGGAAGGCTTGGCCGAACGCGGAGTCGCCACGCTGCGCTACAACTTTCTCTATATGGAGCGCGGCTCCAAGCGGCCCGACGCACCTGCCCTCGCGCATGGCGCCGTGCGCGCGGCGGCGGCGAAGGCGAGCGACCTGGCGCCCAAGCTGCCGCTCTTCGCCGGCGGCAAATCTTTCGGCGGACGCATGACTTCGCAGGCGCAGGCGCTCGATCCGCTGCCCAACGTGCGCGGCCTCGTGTTCTTTGCGTTCCCGCTTCATCCAGCGGGCAAGCCTGGGGACGAACGCGCGAAGCACTTGGATGATGTCGCGATCCCAATGCTCTTTCTGCAAGGCACGAATGACGCGCTGGCGGCGCTCGATCTGCTGCAGCCTGTGGCCAAGAAGCTTGGCAAGCGCGCCACGCTCGCCCTCTTCGAGCACGCCGACCACAGCTTCCATGTGCTGGCGAAGAGCGGGCGAAAGGATGCGGAGGTGTTGGCGGAGATTTTGGATACGGCGGCGAGGTGGATGCTCACTTGAGCGCTCCCCCTCTCCCTCGCGGAGAGGGGGAGAAGAGCGCTTCTAGCTAAACTGCTTGGCGTAGATGTCCGGCTTAAACCCAACCAACAGTTTCCCGCCGACATCCAGCACCGGCCGCTTGATCATGCTCGGCTGCTCAAGCATCAGCGCGATCGCTTTCTTCTCCGTCACGTTCTCGCGTTGCGCGTCCGGCAATTTTCGGAACGTTGTCCCGGCGCGGTTGAGCAGGATCTCCCAACTCACCTCTTTCGCCCATCGCTCCAGCGAAGCCTTGTCGATGCCTTCCGTCTTGTAATCGTGGAATGCGTACGCGACGCCATGGTCGTCCAGCCACGCGCGCGCCTTCTTCATCGTGTCGCAGGTCTTGATCCCGTAGATCGTTATGCTCTTGCTCTTGGCCATGGGCGGCTTATGCCAAAGCCAACGGAGGAACGTCTATGGCCGATAAGCTCACCTTCTACACCAACCCGATGTCGCGCGGACGCATCATTCGCTGGATGCTGGAGGAAGTCGGTCAACCCTATGAAACCGTCATTCTGGGCTACGGCACAAGCATGAAGAGCCCGGACTATCTGGCGATCAACCCAATGGGCAAAGTGCCGGCGATCAAGCATGGCAATGCTGTCGTGACCGAGGGCGCCGCGATCTGCGCCTATCTCGCCGACGTTTTCCCGCAAGCCCATCTCGGCCCCGCCAACAACGAAGAGCGCGCGCGCTACTATCGCTGGATGTTCTTCGCCGCCGGCCCGATCGAAGCGGCTGCGAACGCCAAGGCGATGGGCTGGACCGCGACCGAGGACAAGGAACGCATGCTTGGCTTCGGCTCGATGAAGCATGTTCTCGATGCGGCCGAATTCGCATTGAAGGACACGCAATACATCGCCGGCGATCGCTTCACCGCGGCTGATGTCTATTTCGGTTCGCACATCATGTGGGGCACGCAGTTCGGCACGCTCGAAAAGCGCGCCGCGTTCGATCCCTACATGGCGCGCCTGCACAGCCGCCCCGCCGCCGTCCGCGCGCGCGAGATCGACGACGCCATCATCGCCGAACAGCAAAAGCAGCAGGCCTGAAGTCCATGAAAGACTTGTTTTCCCTCAAGGGCCGCGTCGCGCTGGTCACCGGCGGTTCGCGCGGCATCGGCAAGATGATCGCCGAAGGCTTCCTGCATCAAGGCGCAAAGGTTTACATTTCCGCCCGCAAAGGCGGCGCACTTGAGGAGACCGCGACGGAACTCTCCGCCATTGGGCCGTGCATTCCGCTGGCTGTCGATGCCTCCGGCGCCAACGGCGCCCAGAAAATGGCCGATGCCTTCCTCGCGCACGAAGACACGCTCGACATTCTCGTCAACAATGCCGGCGCCGCGTGGGGTGCGGCGTTCGACGAGTTTCCCGAGAACGGCTGGGACAAGGTCATGGACCTCAACGTCAAGACGCCGTTCTTCCTCACGCAGAAACTGCACGGGGCGCTGAAGCGCGGCGCCGCGAAGGGACGCCTGGCCAAGGTGATCAACATCGCCTCGATCGACGGCATTTCAGTCAATCGCGACGAGACCTATTCGTACGCCGCCAGCAAGGCCAGCCTCATTCATCTCACCAAGCGCATGGCGCTGCGGCTGATCCAGGACAATATCGGCGTCACCGCGATCGCGCCGGGCGCGTTTGCTTCCGATATGAACCGCGTCGCGCGCGATCACGCCGATATGGTCTCCCAAGCCATCCCGGCGCGCCGCATCGGAAGCTCCGAAGACATGGCCGGCGCCGCCATCTATCTGGCCTCGCGTGCCGGCGATTATGTCGTCGGCTCCACCATCATCGTTGATGGCGGCGTGACCTACGCACGGAGCTGAGCGCAGCCCTCACTTGCATTTCCGGACTGACGTCTTAGCATGCGCTGAAACGGCATTCTGAAGAGGCGCGTCCATGGCGATCTATCTGCTCGGCGGACACCAGACCGATTTCGCGCGCGTGTGGTCGCGCGAGGGCTTGGATTTCACCGACATGATGCGCGAGGCCATTGATGGCGCACTGGCGGCGACGAACCTCGATGCCGGCGATATCGATGCGATCCACGTCGGCAACGCGTTCGGCGAGCTTTATCGCAATCAAGGCCACCTCGCCGCGATGGTCGCGCAGGTGAAGCCGGACTTCTACGGCAAGCCGGCGATGCGCCACGAAGCGGCGTGCGCCTCAAGTTCCATCGCGGTGCTGGCGGCCACGGCCGAGATCGAAGCTGGCCGCTACGATTGCGTGATGATCCTGGGCGTCGAGGAAGAAAAGAACCTGCCGGGCGACGAAGCTTCGAAGGTCCAGAACGCGGCATCGTGGCAAGGCCACGAAGATATCGAATGCCGCTTCATGTGGCCGGCTGTGTTCGGCCGCATCGCCAAGGAATACGACGAGCGCTACGGCCTCGACCGGCGCTACTTGAACCGCATTGCCGAGATCAACCGCACCAACGCCATGCGCAATCCGCTCGCGCAAACGCGCAAATGGCGCTTCGACGCGGAAGCGTTCAGCGATAATGATGAACTCAATCCCGTGATCGAGCCTGGCACGCGCCGCCAAGATTGCGGACAAATCACAGACGGCGCCGTCGCCGTCATCGTTGCGTCGGATCGCTTCATCGAAAACTACGCCAAGAAGCGCGGCGCAAAGCCTTCGGACTTCCCGCAAATCACCGGCTGGGGCCACGCCAATGCCGGCATCCGCTTCCTCGACAAGATCGAACGCAGCAAAGGCCAGGACTACATCTTCCCGCACGTCCGCAAGGCGATCACCGATGCGTGGAAGCGTGCGGATCTGCCCGGCGTGTCCGCGCTCAACGGCATCGAGTTGCACGACTGCTTCACCTCGACCGAGTACATGGCCATCGACCATTTTGGCTTCACGGCGCCTGGCCAAAGCTGGCGCGCGATCGAAGATGGCGTGATCGCAATGGGCGGCGCGTGCCCAGTGAACGCCTCTGGCGGATTGATTGGCGTCGGCCATCCTGTCGGCGCAACGGGCGCGCGCATGCTGCTCGACGCTGGCCGGCAAGTGACCGGCACGGCCGGCGACTATCAAGTCGAAGGCGCGCGCACCTATCAGACGCTGAACATCGGCGGCTCACTCGGCACCGTCGTCAGCTTCGTGGTTGTCCGTTAGTCGCGGAACGGCGTCGCCATCGGGCGCATGATGACGCCGGGCGCCGCTGTGCAAATTACCGGGATTGCATTTATCACCGCGCCCGCGACGGCGTACTGTTCGGCCGATGTGCGCTCTGTTTCCGTTGGCCGCTTTTCAAGATCGACGGCGATGCGAACGCCGGGCTTGCCTTCGATCTTAACGCGCCACAGCGGCGGCGACGCCTCCTCAAGATGCGCCGTTTCCATGTACCAATGGATCGACTGCGTGATGCGCCGTTCGCCCGCAACAATTCCGTGCCACTTCCAGTTTGTGTGGCTGATCGTGCCCTTCGGGACGACGCCGGCGTTCACGCGCAAATCCGCTGTCGCCGCATAGACACGATGATCGCGCTCGATGCGGTCAAGCTTCATGCCGAGCCGGTTTGCGACCGCGCCGACCACTTCTTCGTACATGCCGTTGAGCGCGCTCGCGGGGCCCCAATCCTCGTCCATCGGATCACTGCGCGCGATGTCGGCGCCAAAGCCTAGCGCATCGAACGCGTACGCAGGCTGCATGATCTCACGGCCGCTAACGCTTTCGATCACTTCGATGGAGTCCAGCTCCGAACACACGCCTGTTGCGACAACCGCGATCTGCTCGGCGATAAAACCGGGATTGAGGCCGGCGTTCATCAAACTGACGCCGCCTTTGGCGCAAGCATCTTCCAGCCGCGCGAGGCGTTCGCCCTGCCAGTGCTGGGTGAATGAGTAGCCGTTAATGCTGATGACGTTCTTGCCCGACTCAAGCAGACGAATGATCTCGCCGTCGTGGCTGCCGTAGGGCGGCGCCAAGCGGCCGGCGTGGATGACGACGTCGGCGTCGCAAGCCAGGATGGCGTCGACGTCGTTGGTCGCGATAATGCCGGTCGGATTTCGGCGCGCGATCTCGCCCGCGTCCTTGCCGACTTTGCCCGCTCCATAGACGAAGAGCGCAACAAGCTCGACACCAGGATGATCGATGATCGCCTTTAGGCACGTCTTCCCCATGGCGCCTGTCGCCCACTGGATCACGCGGTAGCGGTTCATCCGGTAATCGCTCCAAACCGCGCGATCGCCGCGCGATACTCGCGCTCAAGATCGTCCACGACGTGCGCAACAGATTCGATCGCGCGCGTGCGGCCAACGCCCTGCCCCGCCGCCCAGATATCGCGCCAGCGCTTGGCGGAATCGCCGGAGTAATCGCGTTGCGCCGGACCGCCGAGAGCCTCGGGATCTCGTCCGGCCGCCGCGAGGCTCGCCTTCAGCCACGACGCAGGCGTGCCGGTGATCGCAGCGGAGACGACGAGATCGTCCGCATTCGAATCGACGATCATCTGCTTGTACGCATCCTGCGCCCGGCTTTCGATCGTCGCCAAAAAGCGTGTGCCCATGTAAACGAAGTCCGCGCCCGCGGCGACGGCGCCGGCCACGCCGGCCCCGTCCGCGATGCCGCCGCCAACCACGATGTAGCCATCGAAAAACTCGCGCACGGCGGAGATGAAAGCGAACGCCGACAGGTGTCCGGTATGCCCGCCCGCGCCGGCGCTAATGCAGGCCATGCCATCGACACCCGCTTCCGCCGCCTTGCGCGCGAGCTTGAGGTTGACGACATCGGCGAACACCAGGCCGCCATAGCTCTTCACTGTTT
>JADLHI010000328.1 GCA_020848895.1 Hyphomonadaceae bacterium | reverse complement strand
GGACATGGTGGCCGATCTCGATAAGAAGGGCCTGCTCGAAGACGACCAAGGCGCGCGCATTCTCCGCGTCGCGGGTCCGGGCGAGACCAAGAAGAAAAAGCGCGACGATGGCGCGGTTGTCGAAGTCGAAAGCCCCGATCCGCTGCTTGTGGTGTCGTCGGAAGGCTCGGCCATGTACGGCACCACCGATCTCGCCACCATCGTGCAGCGTATGCGCGATCAAAAGCCCGATCTCATTCTCTATTGCGTAGATCAACGCCAAGCCGATCACTTCGAGCAAGTCTATCGCGCCGCCGCCAAGGCCGGGTACGCCGCGCGCGAGCAACTCGAACACATCGGCTTCGGCACCATGAACGGCCCAGATGGGACGCCGTTCAAAACCCGCGCCGGCGGCGTGTTGAAGCTGCAAGACCTTATCGGCCAAGCCGAAGAGAAGGCGCGTCAGCGGCTAAAGGAAAACGAGATCGGCGCCGATTTCTCGAAGCAAGAATTCGAAGACGTCGCCCACAAGGTCGCCATTGCCGCGATCAAATTCGCCGATCTCTCGAATTTCCGTGGCACCAGCTACATCTTCGATCTCGATCGCTTCATGAGCTTCGAGGGCAAGACCGGCCCGTATCTTCTGTATCAAGCCGTCCGCATCAAAAGCATCCTGCGCAAAGCCGAAGAGATGGGCCTGCTCCAACCCTCTCCCCCCTCGCGGGGGAGAGGGCAGGGTGAGGGGGGGCGTGCCGACGCGCAGGCGCCTGCTCAATTGAACGCCCCCCACCTCCCAACCTCCTCCCCGCCAGGGGGAGGAGGAGCGATAATGATCGCCCACGACTCCGAACGCACCCTTGCACTCACGCTCGATGCCTTCGACGGCGCGCTACGTGCAGCCTACGACAAGAAGGCGCCTCACTTCCTGGCCGAGCACGCCTTCAATCTCGCGCAAGCTTTCTCGGGCTTCTACACCAACTGCCCGATCCTGCCCTCTGAAGGCGCGGTGCGCGCGTCGCGTTTGGCGCTGGCTGCCGCGACGCTGAAGCAACTGACGCTGACATTGGATTTGCTCGGCATTGAAGTGCCGGAGCGGATGTAGTCTCTGCTATTGCCCGAAGCGGACATTGTGTGCCGACAAGCTCCGAGCCAAGCTCGAACGATGAAGCTCTACCTTTCCTCTTATCGTTTGGGATCTCGATTTGGCGAGCTAAGGCGCGAGTTGCGGGGCAATGCCAAGGTCGCCGTTGTCTCGAATGCCCTCGATTATATCTCGCCAGACAAGCGCGCCGGCTATCGTGGATTCAACGTAACGGCTGCCTTCCGCGAGAGCGGCCTCGATGCTTTTGATCTCGATCTCCGGTTATTCTTCAACAGAGCAGAAGAATTGGACAGCTTGCTCGGCGATACGCGCTTGGTGTGGGCTGTCGGTGGAAATTCCTTTATCTTGCGACGCGCGTTGCGGCAAAGTGGTCTCGATGGGATACTCATTCAACGCGTAGGTGAGGGAAGCTTGATCTATGGCGGATGGAGCGCGGGCGCCTGCGTAGCTGGCTCATCCCTCCGCGGCGTTCACGTGATGGACGATCCGCCTCTGGCACCCGACGGCTACGACCCAGAGATCATTTGGGACGGGTTGGGCTTGGTCGACTTTGTTATTGTGCCTCACGTCTGGTCTCTGCATCCAGAGACGCTTGGGGCAAGCGCGGCTGTTCGTTGGCTGAGGCGAGAGAAGCTGCCCTTCAAGGCATTGCGGGACGGCGAAGTTATTATCCGCTAGCGGGCGCACGGCGGCGATCCCAACATCCCGCGCATTTTCCCAATGCATTCAACACTACGCTGAAATGATGAGTGCGGAAATTGAGGTCCCGAAACGCGCGTAACGCAGGGGCGCCGTGGCGTCAGTTTCTTGCGCGCGGACGCACGGCCGCTCAAACTCCTGCCTCAGGCGAAGGACGAAACGATGGCGCAGGCGAAGATCAACGGCATCAACATCGAGTACGAAGTGCACGGCGCCGATGACGGCGAACCGCTGCTGCTGATCATGGGGCTTGGCGCGCAGATGACGCGCTGGCCGCCCGGGCTTTACGAGAAACTTGTCGGGCGCGGCTTTCGCGTGATCCGCTTCGACAACCGCGACGTCGGCCTCTCGCAAAAGTTCGCCGGCGCACCGACGGTTGAGAGTGTCGTCACCGCGCGCATGCAAGGCCAGAAGCCCGACATTCCTTATACGCTCGATGACATGGCCGCGGACGCGGTCGGCGTGCTAGACTATCTTGGCATTCAGCGCGCGCACCTCGCGGGCGCCTCGATGGGCGGCATGATCGGCCAATTGGTGGCGGCCGATTATCCAGAGCGCGTGCTTTCGTTCACGGCGGTTTTCACATCGACCGGAAACCCTTCGCTGCCGCCGGCGAAACCGGAAGCGATGGCGGTGCTCACCACCCGCGCGCCCGATCCGAACAAGGATATTGAAGCTTACCTCGATCAGATGCTGATCAACGCGCGCACTATCGGCAGCCCTGGCTATCCGTTTGACGAAAAGATCGTGCGTGAACGGTTGCGGTCGGACGTGCTGCGCTCCTACGAACCGCTTGGCGTTGCGCGCCAACTCGCGGCTGTTGTCGCGAACGGCGACCGGCGCGCAAAGAATGCAAACATCAAGGCGCCGGTGGTGGTGCTGCACGGCGATTCCGATCCGTTGGTGCCGGTTGATGGCGGCAAGGATGTCGCGTCCTCGATCGCCGGTGCGGAGCTGCGAATCATTGCCGGCATGGGTCACGATTTGCCGCCGGCGCTCTACGAAGCTGTCGCCGACGCGATCTCGCGCGCCGCCGAACGCGCGCGCGTCAACGCGTGAGCGTGAATTTGTCCGCGTGCTTGCCGCGTGCGTCGGCGTAATAGCTCTGGATGATTTTGAGATCGGCGTTGTAGTCGCCGCTTGGGCTGATCACGGCGGCGAGGCTGATGGTTTTCGCGCCGTAATCCAGCACGCTGAGGATCAGCGGTACGTTGGCGGCGTGGGCGATGTGATAAAAGCCGGTCTTCCACTCGCGTCTGGCGCTGCGCGTGCCTTCGGGCGGAATAGCGAGGATCATGCGCGGCGCGGAAGCGAATGCCTCGGTCATCGCGCGAACGACGTCATTGGCGGCGGAGCGATCGATGGGCACGCAGCCCAGCCATTTGATCAAACCGCCAAACGGGCCGGTAGTGAGGCTCTTCTTGCCCATCCATTTGAGCTTCACGCGATAAAAGCCGGCAGTCGCCAGCATATTGATCCCGTCCCAATTGGACGTGTGCGGCGCCGCGACCAGCACGGCTTTATCCAGCGCCGGGAAATTTCCGTATACGTTCCAACCGGAGAGCTTGAGATACGCCGCGCACATCCAGCGCACCACCTCAGACAGCGGCCCGCGGAAAGCCGCGGGCCGCGCCGTCGTTTGGTCGATGGGTGTGTTGATCGCCGCCACGCCTCAGCGTTTCGCGCGCTTCGCCGCGCACGGCAAGTAACAGAAGCGCTTTGCCTAGGCGCGCTCAAGTTTGGTCGCGGTCTCATCAAGGATCGCTGCGATCGCATCGATCTCGGCTTCGCTGAGCGAACCATTGGCGAGGCGCATGCGCAGCGCCATCTTCACGTTCGCCATCGCGCGCATCACGCGCGGCATGTGACGCCGTTCGCCGGAAGCGCCACTGAGACGTGCGAGCAGAGCGTCGAGCGGTGCGCGGTTGGCTTCGAGAAACGCGCGGCCTTCGTCGGTTATGCCGTAGAGCTTTTTCGCGCCATCGGCGGTGACGGTGACGTGGCCCAGTTCTTCGAGCAGCGTCAGCGTCGGATAGACGACGCCGGGGCTAGGGCTGTAGGCGCCGCCGGTCAGCTCTTCGATTGACTTGATGAGATCGTAGCCGTGCCGCGGCTCTTGCGAGATCAGATGCAGGATGACGACCCGCAGATCGCCGTGCGCGAAGAAGCGCCCGAACCCGCGGCCGCCGCCGCCATGACGCCCGCCGCCCCAGCGGGGGCCGAAACCTTCGCCATCGCGCCCGCGCCGGGCCTGTCTGAAACGGCCACCATGGCCGTGGAAGTGAGAGAACATTCGAAACTCCAATTCGATATAACGAAATAACAGATATATCGAAATACGCTCGAATTCAAGAGGCGGGTGCGCGGAAGCGCAATCGCGGACTGAAAGTGATCTCTAATCAATGTATTAGGATGGACTGCCTGCATGCCGAAACACCTGGTCATTCCGGGGCGCGCGACAGCGCGAACCCGGAATCCAGGGGCCAACGCACGGCGCTCCGCCACCCCCTGGGTTCCGGGCTCAATGCTTCCGCCTTCGCTCTTCGAGCTTCGGCGGACGAGTCGCATTGCCCCGGAATGACGAGAAATGCGCCGCCTTCGACAGGCTCAGGCTGACGCTGGTGGGGCGGTTGGAGCGTGGGAGGGCCGGCAATGGCGTCATGCTGCCCTGGATCTAATCCGGGGTTGTCGAAGCACGACGCCACGCGCCGAACTTTAGTGCCGGTCCTTTGCGTAGCGCGCGTGGGCCTCGTGCGCTTTCTCTTCCATCCAATCCATGCCCGCGATGCAGACGCCCGAGAGGATGAAGGTTGCGTGGATGATCACGTACCAGAGCAATTGCGCCTCGGTGTAGTTTGGGAGGTTCATGAAGATCTTCAGCAGATGGATGCCGCTGATCGCGACGATCGATGCGATCAGTTTGATCTTCAGGCCGCTGAAATCGATCGTGCCCATCCATTCGGGACGATCGCGGTCCTTGTGCGCCATCTCCATCTTCGAGACGAAATTCTCGTAGCCCGAAAACAGAATGATCAGCACGAGATTGCCGGCGAGCGAGAGGTCAACCAGCGTCAGCACGAGCAGAATGATGTCCGTCTCGTCCATGGTCAGCACTTGCGGCGCTTGGAGATAGAGTTCGCGAAAGAAAGTGATGATGAGAATGGCGAGCGCGGCGATGAGCCCGAGATAGACCGGCGCCATCAACCAGCGGCTGGTGTAGATCAGCCACTCGATGATCGCCTCGAGGAAATTGGTGCGGTGCCTCGGCGTCTCGTCGTCCTTGCTCATTTGTCCCCTCATAAAAGCCGGCGGAAACTAAGGGCGCGCCGCCGCTTCGCCAACCCCGCTCGCGTACGGGGAGGGTTGCGGCCAGAGGGAACCGGACGGATGATCGGCGCCGCGGGAGGAAAACATGTACGAACACGGAATGATCACGCCAGTCGTTGCGCTGGTGATCTGGTCGCTGATTATGCTCATCTGGCTCTACGCCACGCGCATTCCGGCGATGTCGAAGGCCAAGGTGAAGCCCGGTGAGGCCACCAAGGCGCAGATGGAAGCGCTGCCGAGCGCCAACGTCGCCAATAATTACAATCACCTGATGGAACAGCCGACGCTCTTCTACGCGCTGGCGTTCTCGTTGCAGCTGCTCGGCCAAGGCGATCACCCGATCAATATCGGTCTCGCTTGGCTCTATGTAGCGATCCGCGTGGTGCATTCGCTCGTGCAGGCTTTGGGAAATTTCATCCCGCTGCGTTTCTTGATTTTCGTCTTAGGCTCGCTGGTGCTGATGGCGCTGGCGTTCCATGCGGCGATTGCGACCGGCATCGTCGACGCCAGCTGGCTGCACCGCTAGCCGGGTTGCGATCGAACTGAACATCATCGTTATTCCGGGGCGACCGAAGGTCGAACCCGGAACCCATGGGCCAACGCACTGCGCTCTGTCACCCTATGGGTTCCAGGCTCAATGCTTCCGCCTTCGCTCGTCGAGCTTCGGCGGACGAGTCGCATTGCCCCGGCATGACGAGATTTAGTTCCGCGCCGACGCCAGCTTGCGCTCGATGCTGCGCCAGCTGGCGAAGGCGAGGAAGAACGGCAACACGCTGACGGCGATGACGCCGAGAAGCGGCAGGAGTTTTGTTTCGCCAAGCTGGCCGGTGACGAATGCGTAGCCGACAGCAACGCCGAGCAGAACAAAGAATGCCAGCAGCAAGACGCTCGCGGCGGAGAATGCGAGGACGAGCGGGGAATACCCTCTCGTGCGCGTGTAGGCTTCGCCCGGATCGGCCCAGACTTTGGCGCGCGCCACTTCCGCCAGATGCGCGATGCTGATCTCGCGCTCGGCGTCGCGCGCTGCTTGCCAGCGGACGGCGAAGGATGGGCTTAGCACCGAGGCGGCCAACGTGATCGCCGGCTCCATCAAGTCGCTGACGCTGGATTCGTCGTCAAAGTGGCGCAGCCAAATCAGCGCGCCCATGTCGACGTCATACTTCGTCGCGTAGGCCAGCAGAAATTCGTTCGCATCGTCGCCGGTCATGCCGAGATCGGCGTAGAGGCGGGTGTCCGCCGTGATCGAACTCTTGCCAGTGTGGTTCTTGGCCAGTTCGATGATCTCAGCCAGCAGGGTATCGTCGCTCACTCGTGCACGCGGCCTTCGGAATCCATGTGCGCGATCCAGTCTTCGATCAGCGCCGCACCGCGTTCGTCGACGAGTTGGCGCCCGGTCTCCGGCATCATCACGCCGGGATCGGTGGCGCGCAGCCGATAAAGCAGGATCGAACGCTCCGGGTGGCCTGGATCGATGGCGAACTCGAAGCCGGCCGAACCGCGGCCCGCCGCAACCGGGCGTTTGCCGACGCCCCAGGCAATCGGATCATGCTGCGACCAGCGCAAATCCAGCCCCGACGTATGGGCTGGCCCTTGCGGGTTATGACAATGCGCGCAGTTCACATCGAGATAAGCGCGAGCGCGGAGGTCGAGTGAGCCGCTTGCAGGATCGAAAGCACGCGGCGCGCGCGGCGCGTTGGCGCCTGGCGGTGCGCCGGCGAGCAGATGGTCGTCGGTCCAGGCGTCGAGCTGATTGGTGGAGATGGGATCGGAGCGTGGGATGAGCGCGCTGACGTTCCCTTCACTCCAAGGCGAGAAGGCGATCTCCGGGCCCGCGCGATTGAGATTTCGGGCATTCGGCCCGATTGGCGTGAACTCGCCCGCCACGTCGTGGCAGCCTTTGCATTGGTTGCGGTTGGGCACGGCCCAATCCAGCG
>JADLHI010000327.1 GCA_020848895.1 Hyphomonadaceae bacterium | reverse complement strand
GCTTCGACAGGCTCAGCATGACGCTACTCTAGAGCCGGCGCCTGAATTGGCGTCATGCTGAGCTTGTCGAAGCACGACGCCAAGCACCGATGCCGGCGAGGGCGCCCCGGCGGTCCAGACTAGCCGCCGCTGGCTTGCCCGGTGGCGCCGCAGGCGGCGCATTTGCCGGTTTGTTCGACGGTGAAGTGGCCGCAGGCGCTGCAGGCTTCGTTGCGATAGCCGGTGACGGCGGGTTTCGCCGGCGCGGGCGCTTCCTTGCGGTCGCGGATATTTTCGACGACGGAGCGCGGGCGCAGCATGACGAGATTATCCGGCGAGGCGCCGCGGGCAAAGCCGCGCGAGATAAGACGGGCCGCGCTTTCAGCGTCGGTGGCGCGTTTGCTCAGGCCATCGCCGCGGGCGTCGAAGGGATCGACTTGGGCGAGATCGGTGCGGCCGAGATAGCTCACGGCGAGTTCGCGGAAGATGTAGTCGAGGATCGAGGTGGCGTGACGGATGGTTTCGTTGCCTTTGACTTCGCCCGCCGGTTCGAAGCGGGTGAAAAGGAAGGCGTCGACATACTCTTCGAGCGGCACGCCGTATTGCAGGCCGATCGAGATCGAGATCGCGAAATTGTTCATCAGTGAGCGGAAGGCGGCGCCTTCTTTGTGCAGATCGATGAAGATTTCGCCGAGTTCGCCGTCATCGTACTCGCCGGTGTGCAGATAGACTTTGTGGCCGCCGACGATGGACTTTTGGATGTAGCCTTTGCGGCGCTCGGGCAAGCGGCGGCGCTCGTGATGCAACGGCGCGCCGGCATCTTGCCGGCTTTCTTGTTCTGACGCTTGCGCTGGCATGCCGGCTGGAAGCCGGCGGTCCGTCGCGTCCGGCTCTTCGTCGAGATCGCGGAGCGTCAGCGTGATCGGCGGCGCTTCGGCTTCGATGCGGATAAGCGCGACGCCGGCCGCTTCGGCGGCTTCCAGCAGCGCGGTGCGGTTCGGCGCGCTGGCGATATCGAGCGTGAGATCGAGTGCGGCGTTGGCAAACGGCGCGATGGACGCGGCCATCGCGATTTGCGCGTCGGCGCCGATATCGCGCGTGAAGATCTTGGCGTGCTCAGCCTTGATGCCGGGCGCGCCGGTGAGATCGTGGGCGCCCAGGCAATAGGCTTCGGCTTGCGCGATTTCGTCTTCGCTGAAGCCCAGCGTCATCAGGAGATCGCCGCGTTTGCCGGCGGCGACGTCCGGCGGCAGCTTCAGCACGTCTTCGCAAAGCTCGGGGCCGATCACGAGCGGATGCACGACAGCGCGGATGTTGAACGCGTCCGTGGCGGCGTCCTCGATGGCGTCGAGCGCGGGTTCGGTGAGACCCAGTTGTCCGAGACGCTCGAGACTGACGCCAGGCGCGCCGCGCAGCGTACGCCGGCCTTCGATGTGCTGTGCGATGGCGGCGATCTCGTCACCCTCGTAGCTGAGTGCAGCGAGCGCGCCGCGGACATCGTCGCTGAGCAGGCGGCCGAAGCCGCCGTCGTCGCGCTGACCGTAGACGGCGATGGTGTGCGCGGGCGCAAGGCCGGGCGCGGTGGCGCCAATGGCGCGTGCGGCGGCGGTGTCATTGGCGAAGGCGATGGCGATGGCGCAGCGCAGACCGGCGTTCTTCGGCCCCGGCAGCGCCGCGTAGATCGATTGGGCGTGTTCGGCGATGGCGCCTTTAAGCGCCGAGGCGGCGTCGCGCGCGGTGTTGACGGCGGCTTCCTCTTGGCGCTTCACGCGCGACCAATCGGGATAGGCGCTTTTTGCGGCGGCGAGCGCGGCGCTTTCGGAGATGGCGGCGGCGTGCGCGAGCGCTGCGGTGTTGGCGCCAAGCGCACGGCCTTCGTCGCTATCGTAAGCGAGGCCGGAACGCATCAGCAGCGCGGCAAGGCCTTCAAGGCGAATGAGGATAGAACGGCGCGGCGAGCTTGCGCCGCCGTGGGCGGCGTCGAGCGCGCGGACGAGGGTGCGGATCGCACGTTCGAACGCGGCGATGTCGAAGGCGCGCGCGCCCATGAAGCGCGGCAGCGCGATGCTGGCGCCGATGGTGCTGCCTTCGGCGTCGGAGCGCACGGCGCCGGTTGGATCGATGGCGCCGTTTGCGAATGCGGTGAGTGTGTGGCCGCCAGCTTCCGGGGCGGCGATGGCGATGCGGCGGTGGCTTGGGTCAGCGCCGGCGTCGAGCGCTGCAGTGTAGGCGCCGCGCGCAACGGCGCCCGAGAGCGCGGCGATGATGTCGGCATCGGGCGCGCCGGTGAGACGCGCGCTGGTGGCTTTGAGCTGCACGCCGCCGTGTTCGGCGTTGAGGCCGTTGCGCATGGCTTCGATGGCGAGATCGGCGAGCACGGCGTCGAGCGCGCGCGCGCCGGCGGCAAGCGCGGCGCCCGCGCGGGCGCGCGCCGTGGCGGCCGCGATGATCTCAGGTGCGGCCTCGCCGGTGGGGCGAATGAGGATCGATGCGCCGTCGCGGCCGATGGGATCGGCGAGACGTGCGGCGGCGTCGAGGGCGTCAAGCGCGGCGGGCGAGGGCGCGCCGGCGATGCCGATCTTGGCGCCGGCGGCGAGTAGGGTTTGGGCGCGCGCGATGGCTTCAAGTTCGTCGCTGCGTTGCGTTGGCCAATGCAGCAGCGCGGCGGAGACGGCGAGTTCGGCGCCGGGCGAGAGCGTTGCGCGCATCAAAGGCGCGTCGAGCGCGATGGCGCCGCTTTCGAGCAGCTTCAGGATATCCTTGCCAAGCGCCGGTTCGTCGGCCCAGGCGCCGATACGTTCGGCGGCGCGCTGGAGGGCCTTGGACACGCTGGAACCCGCCGGGGTTTCGACGGCGATGCCGGCTTCGAGCGCCGCTTGCACCATGGCGTCGGTCCAAGCTTGCGGCGCTTGCGCTGGCGGGCGGATGTCTTCGTCGTGGTCGTGACCCATGCTGGCCTCCCTAAGCCAGGGCCGAGTCTACCTTTGATCCGGGGTCGCAATCAACAT
>JADLHI010000326.1 GCA_020848895.1 Hyphomonadaceae bacterium | reverse complement strand
GCTCTTTGGCGTACTGGGCGGCACGCTTCAGCGCTGCACGACCAAGCCCGATCGCCTCTGCCGCGAACAGCACGCGCTCCGGATTGAGACCGCTGAGCAAAATCTTGAAGCCCGCGCCTTCTTCGCCGATCAGCTCGGCATTCGAGACTTCGAGGTCCTCGATGAACAGCGTGTTGCACTCGACCGCCTTGCGGCCCATTTTCGGAATCGGTTGTGCTTCGATGTGTTTGCGATCGAAGTCGGCGTAAAACAGCGACAAGCCTTCGGTCGGGCGCTTGACCTGATGCTTCGGCGTCGTGCGCGCGATGATCAAAATCTTGTTGGCGCGCTGGGCGTTGGTCGTCCAGATTTTGCGGCCATTGATGCGATAGCCGGAATTGGTGCGCTCCGCCCGCGTCTCCAAGCTGGATGTATCGAGGCCCGAGTTCGGTTCGGTGACGGCAAAGCATGCCTTGTCCGTGCCGTCGATGGCCGGTGGCAGAAAACGTTGCTGCTGCTCCGGCGTGCCGAATTTCACGATCGGCATCAGGCCGAAAATGTTGAGGTGGATCGCGCTCGCGCCGGAGAAGCCGGCGCCCGACGCGGCGACCGTCTGCATCATCAGCGCCGCTTCGGTGAGCCCCAGCCCCGCGCCGCCGACGCTTTCCGGCATCGCAACGCCCAGCCAACCGCCTTCGGCAATGTCGTTCACGAACGCGTTCGGGAATTCACCGCTATTGTCGACGTTCAGCCAGTAATGATCATCGTACTTGGCGCAAATCTCTTCGACCGCGTGTTTGATCGCGGCTTGCTCTTCAGTGAGGTCGAGGGCGAACGTCATGGCTGCTCAAATCTCTCAGGCGATAGCGCCGCCCATTCCGGCGGAATCTCGTTGCCGAACACATACGCGGTAATGATCTCGGCCGTAATAGGCGCCATGAGCCAGCCTTCCCGCGAATGACCGGCCGCCAACAGAACGCCATCGCCGTTCGGCCCGATCATCGGCCAGCCATCCGGCGACATCGGCCTGATGCCGGCCCAAGCCCGCTCGGTCAGCGTCACTTCGCCCGGCAACAGCCGTTCGACGGCGGCGTGCAGCGCGGCGAGCTTGGCGCGATCCACTTTCCGGTCGAACTTGTCGAACTCGAGCGTTGAGCCGATCACCGCATCCTCGCGCCGTTGCGCCAGATAAAAATCTCCCGCCCGCAGGTTGGGCCGCAGCGGCATTTCGAACTCCACCGCGCCAACAATGCCTTTGCCCGCGCGCACCTGCTTGAGCGCCGGCGCTGCCTTCAACATGCCGTCATTGGCCCACGCGCCCGGCGCCAGCACCACCGCGTCGGCCTCGAACACTTTGCCGTCGTGCGTGCTCGCGCTCGTCGCGGTGACGCTCCACACATCGGTGTCATAGAACCGGAGCACGCCCAGCGCGTGCGCTTGCATCGCCAATCCCGTCAGCATCCGCAGCGGATCAGCGGTTCCTTCCGCCTCTACGAACAGCGCGTGCTCGACCTTCGAGCGAAACCCCGTGCGCTTACGAAATTCGCCCGCGGAGAGGCTTTGCGCCTTGGCGCCGAGGCCCGCCGCATTTGCAGCGAACGCGGCTGCCTCAGCTGCATCCGCACGAACGACAACGGCGCCATCGAAGCGGACAGCGTCAGCCCACTCGGCGCCATCGCGCATCGCCTGCCAAAGTTCGAACGATTCCAGCGCCACCTTCTCGTGCGCGCTTGGGCCGTTGCCGATCGGCGCCAACATGCCGGCAGCAGCCGCCGATGCTATTGGCGTGTAATACGTAGGATGCTCGTGGCCGCTTTCGAGCAACCACACGCGCGCGCCGCCCTTACGCAAACGCACCGCACAGAATAAGCCGATAGCGCCGCCGCCAACGACAATGACGTCCTTCATAGCGGCCATGTCCACTGAAACTGGGTTGCGCGCAAGGCGCTAACCGCGCGCTAGGCTTTCTTGGCCTTTGCCGCGGCTTTGGAAACCGCGGCGACCGCCTCCGCACCGGCGACAAGCAGCGCTTCGGCGGTAATGTTTGCGCCAACCGCTTTGGAAAGCGTGCGCGCCGCCTTTTCCAGTCGCGCCCATGTCTTCGCGTCAATCTTGACGGTCTTGGCAGCGGCTCTGCGCGGCGTCTTCTTCTTCGGACTCACGGCGCGCAGCGCCGCCTTCATCCGATCGACGTGAGCGCGATCCTTGTCCTTCTCAACCTCGGGCAAGCGCGCGTACGGCTTGAACAACGCTTTCGGCTGCGTCTTGTCGCCCTTGTTTCGCGCCACCCAGCGCACGTGCACATAGTCCGACGCCGCTTCGCGATTGTCGGGAAAGCGTTTCACCGCTTCGAACGCATCGTAAGCGGCGGCTTTGTTGTCGGCCTTCGCGCGCGGATCGAGGCTCGCCCATGGTTTATTGATATCAACCATGACGCCCCTGCGCAGACGCATGCGCGGCTGGCCGCGCTGGTCAGGGTTGGTTTGCAGCAGCTGCTTGCGCCACGCGTTGTGCGAACGCGCGGCGAAATAATCGACCGCCGCCTCCCGTACAGGATCGGCTTTCTTCGCTTTTGCGGCGCGGGCCATGGCGCCAACTTAGCAACAACTCTTTAGGAAACGGCAAACCTCTTCGCCATTTAGGCGCCGCGCCATTCGGGCAAATCGAACTTGGGATCGGGATAAGTAGCGTCCACAAACGTCCGGCCCGCGGCAATGCCCACTTCCAACAGCAAGTCCAAATTCTCTTTCTTGCCGTTATCCATATGGTCCAACGCTTCGAGCGCCTCAGCCGCAAGCTCGCGGCCCAGCATGCGCTCAAGCGGCGTCATTGGCGGGATCGGATCGCCGCGGCGCTTCACCTTCGGCTTGGTGTCGAGCACCACGTCGATGCGCTGATAGTCAAGCAGCGGCGCGCCGCTTACGCAGACGCCGCGCATATCCCCGATCTCGGAATTGACGCGCCACGGCTTCTTCGGCTCCGACAGCGCCTGCATCATCATGATGCCCTGCACTTGCGTATCGTAAACCATCGCGCGCAGCGCGTGCACGCCGCGCAGGCCTGGCGGCAAGCCTTGGAAGCTCTTGCCATCCACGCTCGGCCGGCGTGCGCCAGTGCCGCATGACGTCATCATCAGCGTGTCGGCGCCCGCCTTCCAGCCGAACTTGTAAGACGGCTCCAGCGCCAGCATGAACAATTGCATGCTCGGATTGTTGTTCGCGCTCACTGCGCCATCGACGAAATAGCCCTTCTGGATCGGGCGCCGCTTCTCATCGAACTCGATGTCGATGGTGATCTCGTCGAAGAAGGTCGGCGCCGCCGCGCTGGCGAGCACCAAGTCCGCCAACCGATAACGCTTGTTCGGAAACGTGCCGCTGTCGCCCGGGGGATCGTAGAACATGCCGAGCGGATGGTTCGTCACCACCCAAGCGGAGCCAGTGTCGATGCGCTTGGCGTGAATGGCGAGGCCGGTCTTCAAATCCTCCGAGCCCATCGTCTTGGTGGAAAGCACCGAAGCCAGCGCGCGCCGCAGCTTGCTCGATTCGAACTTCGATTGCAGGAAGACGCCGTCGCCCGCGCTCTTGCCGAAAACTTCCGGCCCCAGACGCTGATAGAGCGCGATCAATTCATCGACACTCAATCCAAGCGCCAACCCTGCCGAGATAATCGCGCCGGTCGACGTGCCGCCAATGAGATCGTAATAGTCGCTGAGCCGAAAGCTTGGCGCGTCGTGCGCGCGCCGGCGCAATTCGTCCTCGAGCGCCTTCAGCATGCCAAGGGTCAAGAGGCCCTTCACGCCCCCGCCATCGAGCGCCAGGATGCGCTTGGGGCCGGTATCGGGCGAAAGGTGCTCGAACAGTGATTTCGACATGGGTCCCCGCCGCTCTCTTCTAGCCGCGCGCCCGCGTCAAAAGAAGAGCAGCGACGCCGGATCGCGGCCCAAATGCACCGCTTTGAACTCCGCCGCGAGAAATAATCCACCGGCCACATAGACCGCGCCGCCCTTTGCTTTCGCGAGCGCCAGCTGGCGCGCCTCGGCCACGGACTCCGCCAAGGCGATCTCGGCCGCCGGGTTCGCGTTCTGTACATGCGCTGCAATGCTGGCGGCCGGCGCGCCCTTGTGCCGCGCGGCCACGCACACGATCCGCGCAAACGATGGCGCCAGCCTTGCGACAATCGACGCCGCGTCCTTGTCCGAGGACACGCCGCACACAAGCACAGCGGCGCGCGCGCCGCGCATTGATTCAAAGCCCTCAAGCGCCCGCGTGACGCCGTCTGGCGTGTGACCAACATCGATCACAACGAGCGGATCGTCGCTCAGCACTTCCAACCGTCCCGGCCACCGCGTTGTCGCCAGGCCCCGCTCGATCTGCGCTTCGCTCAGCGGCGCCAAGCTCTGCGCCAAGCTCAGCGCCAGCGCCGCATTATTCTGCTGATAGGCGCCGCTCAACGGCAGAGCGCGCGCCGCGGCGCCGATGAACGAAGCGTGGATGTGATGTTCGGCGCAATACCTATCGATGCCCGCGCGAACGCCGGTTTCTTCCGGCGCCGCGCGCGCGCTCACAAAAAGCCTCGCGCCCTCCGGCGCCGCCGCGATCTTCTCCAACGCGATCGCTTCGAGCGTCTCACCCAGCAACGCGGTATGTTCAAGATCGAGCGCCGTCAGCGCCACGTGTTGGGCCTCGATCAACTTCACCGGATCGAGCCGTCCGCCAATACCTGCTTCCCAAACCGTATACGCACACGCGCGCGCCGCGAACCAATCGGCCGCGATCAAGAACAGAAACTCAAAGCCGCCGATCGCGTCGGCCACGCCGGCCGCCTCAATCGCCGCGCCGACACGCTCCCAGTGACGACTCAAGTCTTCATCGGAAATGTCGTCGTCACCGATCCGAAGCCGCTCGTTCAGCACGAACAAATGCGGCGACGTGAAAAGGCCTACGTTCTCGCCGGTCTGGCGCAGCACCGATGCGCACATCGCCGCTGTCGATCCCTTACCGTTGGAGCCAACAATCACAGCGCCACGCGCGCCAAATCCGGCGAGATCGATCTCAAGCCGCTCGGCGACCGCCGCGCATCGCTGCAAGCCCGGTCCGTCGCCAAACTTCGGATACGGCACGCGCCAGATGTTCATCGCAGCGCCGCTTCGAAGTTGGCGCGCCAGATCTCGATAATCAGATGCCAGCACTGATGCTCTTCGAGTGTTGCGATCATCGGGTTCGAATTCACTTCAATGACCGTGAATTCGTCGTGGTGTGGGCCGCTCACAAAAATATCAACCGCCGCCAGCGCAAGCCCCACGGCTTTCGTCGCCGCAAGCGCGACTTCGCCAAGCTTGGGCGGCGCGCCATCGCGAAGATCGTTGGCGCCGCCGCCAGCCGCGCGGTTCGCCGGGCCTTCAAGCAAGACCAGCATGTCCTTATCGACGACATCGCCCGCACCGATCTTCTTGCCGCGCTGATCGCGCCCACGCGCCCTCAGCCCCTCGCGCCCGCACGGCGACGCCGCAACCAATTCGGCCAGCGTCCGCTCGCCATCGCCCCAAACGCTGGGCAGCGTCTTGTGATACGAAAATAGCGGCGCCTGGTTCAGAACGAACACACGATACTCCGCGGCGCGCACATAAGGCTGAATGAGAATGGCGAAATGCTCGCGCGATACACGCGCCAT
>JADLHI010000325.1 GCA_020848895.1 Hyphomonadaceae bacterium | reverse complement strand
TGCTGAAGGAAACCTTTCAACAGCTCTACTTCATGAACGTGAAGCTCGAAGGCATCGTGCTGAAGCCGAACATGATCGTGCCGGGCAAGAAGGCGGCGAAGCAGGCTTCCGTGGATGAAGTGGCGCAAAAGACGATCAAGTGCCTGATGGCGTGCGTGCCGGCGGCGGTGCCGGGGATTGCGTATCTCTCCGGCGGCCAATCGGATGAACTCGCAACCGCGCACCTTTCGCGCATGAACGAGATCGGCGGCTTCCCGTGGCAGATGACGTTCTCTTACGGCCGGGCATTGCAAGCCGCGCCGCAGAAGGCCTGGAGCGGCAGACCTGAAAATGTCGCCGCCGGCCAAGCCGCCTTCCTGCACCGCGCGCGCATGAACGGCCTCGCCAGCCAAGGCAAATGGAACGAAATCCTGGAACGTCAGCACGCGGCATAAGCGCGTTTCAGACGTGAATTTTGCAGCGGCCCCGCCTTCAGCAGCGGGGCCGTTTTGCTGCGTCTTTGGCCAACCAGCGTAAACAGAACGGCGCCGGCGCTTAACTACGAATGCGCCAAATCTATCCGCGATATTAATCCCTCTCGGATACCGTCACGGAAAATTGCGGGAGTGGCGGCTCGTGAGTTTGGTATCTCTGCTTTTCGGGTTCAAAGGGCGCATCAATCGCGCTCAGTTCTGGATGGGCAATCTCGGGGCCGGTCTCGCCGGCATCATGTTGATGTTCTTGCTCGGTGTGATGTTCATACCGACGGGAGACGTGCCGAAGACCGGCGCCGGCATGTTGCACATGCTGTCGGTGATGGGCCTGGTGCTGACGCCGCCGCTCATGCTGATGGGCTGGGTTGGCTTTGCGTTGCAGACAAAGCGCTTCCATGACCGCGGCCGCAGCGGCCTGTGGACGCTATTGCCGCTGCTGCCCGGCTTCATGATCACATCGACGATCTTCGCGAGCCTTGCCGGCGGTCAAACGCCCGAACAAGCAGTGGCGTCTGTCGGCATGTGGATGCTGATCACACAGGCGATCAACATCTTCATGTTGGTCGATCTTGGCTGCATGCCCGGCAAGGAAGGCGCAAACAAATACGGCCCCCCGCCTGGCGGCGGTTTCTCGGGTGGATCGCCGTCCGGCGGACCGATCCCCGGTCAGAGCGCGCCCGGCAAAACCGCAATGCCGGTCCCGGGCATGGGCCTCGCCAGCGCAGAGAGCGCGATCGAGCGCGCCATCGCGGCGCGCGCCAAACAAGCGCAGGCGCCGGCCGTTCAAACGCCAGCGCGGGCGATGGCAGGCAGTCAAGCCGCCGCCGCGCCGATGCGGGCGGCCACCGGTTCGTTCGGCCGCAAAGCCTCAAGCTAATCTACCAGGACGAGCCCCAGCGGCCGCCAAGCTCGCTGCGCAGCACGTTCATCTGATAGGTCAAACGCGGCAGCTGCTCCTGCGCGACGCGCAGATCGTCGTTCACATCGCGCCGTTCGCGCCGCATGCCTTCGATCACATCGCGAATGCGGTTGCGCTCGGCATCGTTGGCCGCCGCCTGCAGCAGACCCTCCTGCCCGCGAATGTTCTCGTCGATCTCATTGCGGCGGCGGATGGCGTTATCGACGTTGCTTTGCGCGGCATCGATGCTCTGCTGCAAATCGTAGACGCGGCGCCCATCGCCGTAGGCATAACGAAAATCCTCGTCGAGATCGGCGGGGCAATAGCCGTTGAACGAACCGCCGCGGCGGGCGAAGTCGAAACCGCGCGGAGGCTGGCAGAAAGCGCGCAGACCATCTTCGAAGCCGCGATGATAGGCTTGCGCGTCGGCGCCGATGCCCTTCTCGGCGCAGCTTTCGGCGCGATCGGCCAGATTGTCCTGGCCGCTACGGTCAGCGTCGGCGTAACCGAGTTGGCGCCAATCGGCGGTGGCGCACTCTTCGGCGCTCATCGTCTCGCAGCCGGCCAGCGCCGCCAGCGCAAAAACCGCGCCCACCAACGCTAAAGCTCGCAGTTTCATTCCCGTGCCCCTGGATCAGCCCCGCGCCGGACAGTATGGACGGCGGCATATGAGCCGTCGAGTCCGCCTCTACCTGATCACGCCGCCCGCGTTCGAACGCGCCGCGTTTTCGCGTTCGCTTGAAGCGGCGCTGAGCGGCGGCGATGTGGCGTGCGTGCAGCTGCGTTTGAAAGATGCGCCGGACGCGGAGATTCTCAGCATCGGCGCCGCGCTCAAGCCCATCGTTCAAGCCGCCGGCGCCGCCTTCATCTTGAACGATCGCCCTGACCTCGCGGCACGCCTCGATGCGGACGGCGTTCATGTCGGGCAGAGCGATGCGAGCTATGCCGAAGCGCGCCGGCACATGGGCAAGGATCGCATTGTCGGCGTTACCTGTCACAACTCGCGCGACCTCGCCTACGATGCAGCCGAAGCCGGCGCCGATTACGTCGCCTTCGGGGCGTTCTATCCGACCAGCACAAAGGACCCATCGCATTGGGCCGATCCCGAAATACTCGCGATCTGGCAAGAGACAATGGAAACGCCGTGCGTCGCCATTGGCGGCATCACGGTCGACAACGCCGAACCGCTCGTGCGCGCCGGCGCGGATTTCCTGGCGGTTTCCGCAGGGGTGTGGGCGCATACGGATGGAGCGCGCGGCGCCGTCGAGGCTTTCAACGTTCTGTTTGACCGCTTGGCGGAGTAGGTTGTTCCGATAGTTCGGAGTCGCCAATGTCTAACACCGTCCAGGACCTACTCAATCAGCTGCGCCAACGCGCCAAGGAGCGCTTGACTCCGACCGATGTCACCGCGCCGCAAAGCTGGGGCGACAAGGCGGCGGATACAATTGCCGAGGTGGTCGGTTCATGGCGCTTCATTGCGATTCAGTCCGCGCTCTTGTTCGCGTGGATCGTGTTCAACGCGACGAGCGCCGATCGCGTCGATCCTTATCCCTTCATTCTGTTGAACTTGATGCTTTCGTTTCAGGCCGCGTACACCGCGCCTGTCATCATGATGAGTCAGAACCGGCAGGCCGAAATCGATCGCCGCCGCAGCATTGAGGATTACGACATCAACTGCAAAGCCGAACTGGAAATCGAAACGCTTCACCAGAAGATCGATCTCTTGCGTGAGCAAGAAATCGCTCAGCTCACCACGGCTGTCGAGCGGCTCACGAAAATGCTGGAAGAAAAGAGCAGCTGACGTTCGCGTCAGCTTGCGAGCCGCGCGCGTGAGGCGCAGGGTTCGGCAATGGCCGACGATCCACCGCCTCCGATCCTGCAGCTGACGCCGCTCAATCCAGCGTTCCGCGACGATCCGCACGCACTCTACCGTCAGCTCCGTGAGCATCATTCAGTCTATCGCGACGACATGGCGGG
>JADLHI010000324.1 GCA_020848895.1 Hyphomonadaceae bacterium | reverse complement strand
CGCGCCCACGTCAGCGTCGCCTGCACGTCTTTGACGCTCGCGTTCTTGTCGAGCTGGTTCATGTAGTCGATGGCCTGCTTCCACTCGGCCTCGGTCTGGTCGGTCAGATCGATGCCCGGCTTGATCCGCCAGAACAAATCCGGCGCGACCGCCAGGAAGCCTTCGCGCGCCAGCCAATCGGCTTTGCCGCGCATCACCGCGTTGACGCCGAAAATCTCCTGGATCGCCACGACCGCGCCCTTGGGCGTTCCCGACGGCCGCGCGACGTACGCCTTGAACGCCCCGTCCGGACCCTGGACTTCAACCCATTCACCCATAGCTCGCTCCTTGGCTTTGGCCGCGTTATAGACCGGCTACGCGCAAGCCGCGCGAAGGAATTGAGCCGATGAAGTTCACCGTCAATGTGGAGTGCAGCCCCGAGGAAGCGCGCCGCTTCATGGGGCTGCCGGACGTCACGCCGATCAACGAGAAGCTGGTCGAAGAGATGGGCAAGCGCATGGAAAAGAACCTCCAGCTGATGAGCGGCGAAGCCATGATGAACTCGTGGATGAGCGTCGGCACGCAAGCGCAGGACGCTTTCGTGAAGCTGATGACCTCCGGCGTCGGCGCCGCCACGGCCGCCGCTGCTCCACGTGAAAAGCCCTAATCCGGCTTTAGTCGTTTTCACATGAAACCGGACACCATCGTCGCGCTTGCGACTGGCGCTGGCCGCGCCGGCGTCGCGGTGATCCGGCTCAGCGGACCCGCAGCCGGCGCCACTTTGAGCGCGCTGACGGCCCGCGATCTGCCCAAGCCGCGCATGGCGACGCGCGAAGCCTTCTGCGATCCACGCACCGGCATCTCATTGGATGACGGCCTGGTGCTCTGGTTTCCCGGACCCCACAGCTTCACCGGCGAAGACGTTGTTGAGCTGCACATCCATGGCGGCCCGGCGGTCATTGCGGCGGTCGTGGACGCGGCCCTAAGCCAACCGGGAGTTCGCCCAGCGGAGCCGGGCGAATACACCCGCCGCGCCTTTGAGAATGGCAAGCTCGACCTCGCCGAAGCCGAGGGCCTGGCGGACCTCGTGGACGCCGAAACCGAGGGCCAGCGCCGCCAAGCCCTCCGCCAGCGGCGCGGGGCCCTGAGCGCCGTTTATGAAGGCTGGCGGGGCCGCCTGATCGAGGCGGCGGCGCTGATCGAAGCCGAGATCGATTTCCCGGACGAGGACCTGCCAGGGGCGCTGGCGCAGCGGGCCGGGCCGATCCTCCAGGCGTTGGTCGACGACATGGGTCAGCACCTCAATGACGCCCACCGCGGCGAGCGCATCCGCGACGGCTTCCGCATCGCCATCATCGGCCCGCCCAACGCAGGCAAGTCGAGCCTGCTGAACGCCCTGGCTCAGCGCGAAGCGGCGATTGTGTCCGACATCCCGGGTACGACCCGCGACGTCGTCGAAGTGCGCCTGGTGCTGGCCGGCTTCCCAGTCTGGCTCGCTGACACCGCAGGCCTCCGCGAAGCCGCCGACGCTATCGAAGCAGAAGGCGTGCGCCGGGCGCTGGCGCGGGCCGAGGAGGCTGATCTGCGGATCGGTGTTGTGGAAGCCGGCGCGGACGCGCCCGGCTCGATTACCTCGGTCCTCGGACCCAATGACTTGCTCGTCCGCTCCAAGCTCGATCTCCATGGACCGCCGGCGTCCCGCCGGCCGACTCCGGCGCATGCCGGCGAGACGCCGGCGGTCCATGTTAGCGCCACGACCGGCGAAGGGCTGCGCGAACTCGAAGCTCTGATCGCCGCCAAGGTCACCAACGCCCTCGGCCGGGAAGAGGCGCCGGTGCTGACGCGTGCGCGGCACCGGCGGCTGGTGGAAGAGGCGCGGGCAGCGCTCCTGCGCGCGATCCCGGCGCTTGAAGCTGGCCCCGAATTGGCGGCGGAAGACGTGCGCGTTGCGGCCGATCAGATCGGGCGTTTGACGGGGCGCATCGATGTCGAAGATCTGCTCGGCGAGATCTTTTCGAGCTTCTGCATCGGCAAATGAAATCGCACGAAAACCCGCATGAAATGGGCCGTTTCACGCGAAACTGGTGAAGGCGTGTTAGCGAGTTTCGCGTGAAGCAAAGAGCTGGCGCGTAGTAGGTTGGAGCGCGGGCCTCCGGCCCGCATTGCAGACCGAAGGCGTAGATTCTTCCTTCACGGGCGCGGCGGCGAACCGCTAGCGGGCCGGAGGCCCGCGCTCCAACCTGCTACGCGTCGTGACGCGGCAAACTCGCTCCTATATGAACCTCCAGCACATGAGTTCTGAGCGCGCATACGACGTCATCGTCATTGGCGGTGGCCACGCTGGCTGCGAAGCGGCTGCGGCGTCCGCACGTCTCGGCGCGCGCACCCTGCTGCTGACCCATAAGCTCGAGACCATCGGCGAGATGAGCTGCAACCCGGCCATTGGCGGCTTGGGCAAGGGCCACCTGGTCCGCGAGATCGACGCGCTCGACGGCGTCATGGGCCGGGTGGCCGACGCCGCCGGCATCCAGTTCCGGCTACTCAACCGCTCCAAGGGCCCAGCCGTCCGCGGCCCCCGCGCCCAGTCCGACCGCAAGCTCTATCGCGAGGCGATGCAGGCAGCCCTCGCGGCGCAAGCCAACCTCACCATCCTGGCGGCAGCGGTGGAGGACCTTATCCTTTCTTCCCCCGCTCGCGGGGGAAGTGGCCGCGCCAAAGGCGCGGTCGAAGGGGGCGCGGCCGCGCCGTTGGCCGACACGGCGGCGCACCGCCCCCTCAGTCATCGCCCTGCGGGCGCTGACAGCTCCCCCGTACACGGGGGAGCAAAGCTAGTGGGTGTCGTCACCCAGGACGGACAGGAGTTTCGGGCGGAGCGAGTAGTCCTCACCACCGGTACGTTCCTGAAGGGCGTGATCCATATCGGCGACAAGCGCATTCCCGCCGGGCGCCACGGCGAGGCGCCTGCGATCGGTCTCTCGGATCGCTTGTATGGCGCGGGTTTCGCGATGGGCCGGCTGAAGACCGGCACGCCGGCGCGGCTGCAATCCAGCTCCATCGATTGGGCCTCGCTGGAGAAGCAATACGCTGACGAGGAGCCGTCGCTGTTCTCGTTCCTGACGGAGAAGATCACTAACCCGCAGGTCGCGTGCGGCGTCACTTACACGAACGCCGAAACGCATCGCATCATCGAAGAATCGCTCTCGAAGAGCGCCGTGTACTCAGGCGCCATCAGCGGGCGGGGGCCGCGCTATTGCCCGTCGATCGAAGACAAGGTTGTGCGCTTCGCCGAGAAGAACGCGCATCAGATCTTCCTCGAGCCTGAAGGTCTCGACGACGACACCGCCTATCCGAACGGCATCAGCACCTCGTTGCCGGAAGATGTCCAGGAGCGCTTCATCCGCACGATCCCGGGGCTTGAGAACGTCGTCATCAAGCGCCACGCCTATGCGATCGAGTACGACTACGTCGATCCGCGCGAGCTGATGCCGACGCTGGAGACCAAGCGCATTCGCGGTCTCTACCTGGCCGGCCAGATCAACGGCACCACCGGCTACGAAGAGGCGGCCGCGCAAGGCCTCGTCGCTGGCCTCAATGCCGCGCGCGCCGCATCTGGAGCAGGGCCGTTCGAGGTGACGCGCGCTGAAGGATACATCGGCGTGATGATCGATGATCTGGTCACCCGCGGCGTCACCGAGCCCTATCGCATGTTCACCTCTCGCGCCGAGTATCGCTTGAGCCTGCGCGCCGATAACGCCGACCAGCGCCTCACGCCGAAGGGCATTGAGCTTGGGTGCGTGGGCTCTGTGCGTTCGCGCGTTTTCGCCGATAAAATGCGGGAAATCGAAGCGGCGCGCACACTGGCGCATGCGCTCGAATTGACGCCAGCGCAGGCGCAAGCGCAGGGACTCAAGGTCAATCAGGATGGCGTGCGCCGCGATGTGCTGGCGCTGCTGGCGTATCCTTCGATCAGCTTCGATCAGCTCGCCGGCATCTGGCCTGAGCTCAATCCTCT
>JADLHI010000323.1 GCA_020848895.1 Hyphomonadaceae bacterium | reverse complement strand
CCGCCATC
Organism: Hyphomonadaceae bacterium; assembly: GCA_020848895.1. Classification (GTDB taxonomy): domain Bacteria; phylum Pseudomonadota; class Alphaproteobacteria; order Caulobacterales; family Aquidulcibacteraceae; genus Vitreimonas. The sequence continues at coordinate 8,317 of JADLHI010000323.1, read as the reverse complement.
GGCGCCGACGCCACGGATGTAATCGGCGTTGTGGAGCGTCACGTTGGTGACGGTGACACCGCCGACAAACACCGGCTTCAGACGACCGACCGGTGTTAGCGCCCCGGTGCGGCCGACTTGGATATCGATGCCATCGAGGATTGTCGTCTGCTGTTCGGCGGCGAATTTGTGCGCAATCGCCCAACGCGGGCTGCGCGACACAAATCCGAGACGTTGCTGAAGCGCGAGCGAGTCCACTTTGTAAACGACGCCATCGATCTCATAGGCGAGCTTCTCACGGCCGGCGTGGATGCTCTGATAGATCGCCAACAGCTCTTCGGCATTCTTCGCACGCTTGATGCCAGCGAGCGGAAAGCCGAGCTTCTCCAAACGCTTCACGCTATCGTATTGCGTATCGGCGAGCGGTTCGCTCAGTTCGCCCCAGCCGTGCACGAAGAAGCGCAGCGGACGCGACGCGGTGATCTTCGGATCGAGCTGGCGCAGCGCGCCTGCAGCGCTGTTGCGCGGGTTTACGTAGGTCTGCTTGCCTTCCTTCTCAAGGCCAGCGTTCATCTTCGCAAACGCCGCTTTCTCCATATAGACCTCACCGCGCACTTCGAGCACGGCGGGCGCGCCTTTGATCGTGTGCGGGATGTCGGCGATGGTGCGCAGGTTGGCGGTGACGTCCTCGCCTTCACGGCCATCGCCGCGTGTAGCGCCTTGAACGAATTTGCCGTTCTCGTAGCGCAGCGACGCTGAGAGGCCGTCGATCTTCGGCTCCGCCGTGATAACCGGGGCCACATCGAGATTGAGAAAGCGCTGCACCTTGGCGACGAAGGCATGCGCATCTTCCGCATCGAACGCATTGTCGAGCGAGAGCATCGGCACGGCGTGGCGGACTTTGCCGAACTTCTCGGCAGGCGCCGCGCCGACGTTGGTCGACGGGCTGTCTTCGCGCACCAACGTCGGAAAGCGCGCTTCGATGGCGCTGTTGCGCTTGCGCAGCTTGTCGTACTCGGCGTCCGTGAGTTCGGGCGCGTCCTTGCTGTAGTAGAGCTTGTCGTGGCGCGCGATTTCGGCGGCCAGCCGTTCGAGTTCGGCGGCGGCTTCTCTTTCGCTCAGCTTATCGACAGCTTTATCGCTCACGGCCCTCCCCTGAAACGAGGAGGTTAGAGCACCCGGCCGAACGTGCGGCGGAGCCAGCCGCGGCGCTCAGCTTCTTCGACGGCGACCGGGGCGACGCCTTCTTCGGTCATCAGCGCGTAGGTGCGCTGATACCATTCGCTGCCCGGGAAGTTGTAGCCGAGGATCGAGGCCATACGCTGCGCTTCTTCCGTCATGCCGACGGAGAGATACGCTTCGACCAAGCGATGCAGCGCTTCCGGCACGTGCGTGGTGCGCTGGAAATTCTCGTTCTCGATCACATTGCGAAAGCGGTTGATGGCGGCGAGGTGTTGGTCACGCTGCAGATAGAAGCGGCCAATCGCCATCTCTTTGCCGGCGAGCTGATCGTAGACCATGTCCAGCTTCAGCCGCGAGTCACGTGCGTACGGGCTATCGGGATAGCGGCGGACGACATCGTTCAGCGCCGCGAGCGCGCGCTCGGTCGTGCCCTGGTCGCGGCCGACATCCATGATGCGCTCGAAGTGGCAGATGGCGATCAGATAGTAAGCGTACGGCGCGCTCTCATTGCCGGGGTGGAGAGAGATGAAACGCTGCGCGTCTTCGATGGAGTCATCGTACTGCTGCGCTTGGTAGTGGGTGTAAGCTTCCATGAGCATCGCCCGGCGCGCCCAGGACGAATATGGGTGCTGGCGCTCGACTTCCTCGAAAAAGCGCAGCGCGCGTGGGTAGCGGCCGTTGTCGAGCGCGTCGGCGCCGCGATTGTAAAGTTGCGTGGCCGCCTCTTCGACGTATTGCACGTCCGCGCGCTCGCGGACCCCGCCGGCGCAAGCCGCCGTGCCGCTGGCCAAGAGGGCAAGCGCAAGCGCCCGGGTTAGCTGCAGTTTCCGAGGGGTCATTCTGCCGGGCCTCTTTTAGCTCAGGACCCGCCGCGAAGCGGGCTTTGATCCGCTGATACAGGAACCAGCGCGCGGCGCAAAGCGCCTGCGGCTGTGGCGTGTGAGCAGAGGTTTAGCGGGTCGCGGCCGCCAGGGCGGGCTGGACTTCGCGCACGGTTTCCACCGCCTCGCCGTACTCCCAGCACCACGCTTCCGGGGTATCCAGAAGCGCACGCACCAAGCGGGCGTTGAGTGCGTGGCCGGGCTGATCGGCCACAAAGCGGCCACAAATCGGCGCGCCAGCGAGCGAAAGATCGCCCACGGCATCGAGCATTTTGTGGCGCACGAATTCGTCGTCGAAGCGAAGTCCTTCCGGGTTCACAACGCGGCCGGAGTCCACGACGACAGCGTTGGCCATCGAGGCGCCGAGGCCGAGGCCGGCGGCGCGCATCGTTTCGACGTCAGCAAGAAAGCCGAACGTACGCGCGTCAGCGATCTCGTTCAGGAACGTTTCAGCCGAGAGATGAACGCGGCGGCGCTGGGTGCCGATGGCGGGATCGGCGAAGCGGATCGTCACGTCCATATCGAGGCCGTCATAGCCTTCCGACGGCAGCAGGGCCGCGCTTTTCGCGCCCATGCGGACTTCGATCGGCTCAAGGATCTTAATCACGCGGCGGGCGGCCTGTTGGCGCTTCACGCCGGCATTCAGCAGCACTTGCACGAATTGCGCGGACGAACCGTCGAGGATCGGCACTTCGGGGCCGTCCACCTCAACGATGAGGTTATCGATACCGAGGCCGGCGCAGGCCGACATCAGGTGTTCGATGGTGGCGAGTTCGACGCCCGAGCTGTTGCGGATGGTGGTGCAGTTGCGCGTTTCGGAGACGCTGTCAGCATGGGCGGCAATGGAATTCGAGGCCACGCCGCGCACGTCCGAACGGACGAACACAATGCCGGTATCCACTGGCGCTGGGCTAAGCACCATGCGCACATGCGAACCGGAATGAACACCGACGCCCGCGCACACGGCCGGACCTGCTATGGTCTGTTGACGACGCACAGATGCCACCTTCTCGTCCCCCAGCAGGACTTCGGGCCCCCCGACCCGACGCTTGGTGTATCAAACGAGTTCCCCGGCGGACAAAACACGTTGGGTTACGGTTTGTGACGGTTTACCAGTGTGAATTAAGCGACTGAAAGAATGACGAAAACTGGTGAACCAAAGGGGCCGGACGCGGAGGCGCTATGGGCGGTAGCGCAGGCGGGCGGACCGGGCGCGGCGCTGGCCGCACGGCGGGCCGCTGCGCTATGGGAACAATCGGCGCCAGGGCGGGCGCGCCAGGCGCTGGCGCTGGCGGTGCGTTTGGCGCCTCTCGACCCTGCCCCGCGGCTGGGGTTGGCGCGGCTTGCGGCCGAAGCTGGCGATTTAGCGGCGGCCAAGACGGAGGCCTCGGCGCTACTGGCCAGCAATGCTGCACCTGCGGCCAAGGCCCGAGCCGCCTATCTGCTGGGCGATGCCGCACGCGCCGAAGGCGCTATGGCCGACGCCCGGAACGCCTACGGGCAGACGCTCAAACTCGCCGATGCCGCTTTGAACGTCGACCGCAGCGATCCGCACGCGGCGCGCTGGTACGCCCGCGCACGCGGCCGGATTGCGGAACTCGACGCCAGCGCGGGAGATTTTGCGCGCGCCAAGACCGGCGCCGAGGGCGCGTTGACGATGCTGCGCGCCGCCGCCGCGCAACTCGGCGAAACACCGGAACTCGCCGCTGACATCGCCGACGCGGAATTGCGCTTGGGCGCGCTCGAACTCGACGCCAATCAACCGGCCTCCGCCCGCCGGCGCATTCGTGAAGCCATCGGACGCTACGAGGCGCTCTCGGTGACGGAAACCAGCGAGCCGCATTGGCGCGCAGTGCTGTCGGACGCGTGGGCGCTCGCCGCCGAAGCCGACTACGCGCGCGGCGCGGCGGACGCGGCGCGCGAGGCGATGGATAAATCGCTGCAAGTGCGATTGCGCTTGGCGGCGAAGGACCCGCGCGAAAGCTGGGCGCTCGCCGGCACATGGCGCGTGCGCGCGGCGTTGCGCGCGGCGCTTGGCGACAACGCGGCGGCAGCCGATTCAATGGCGCAAGCGCGCGCATTGGCCGAGCAATTGTGCGCGCCAGATCGGTTCGCGCAGGAGCCGGCGCGGTTTCTGGTTCACACCCTACTCGACCAAGCCGATCACGCACTGCGCGCCGGCGAACTCCATATCGCGCGCGAAGCCGCCAATGAAGCGCGCGCCCGCGCCGAGCGGTTTGCGGCGATGAAGGATACGACGGCCGCCTGGCTCGCCGATGCGTCGGCGTGCTGGGACCGCATGGGAGAGATCGCGCGCGCGGCGCGCACATCTTCGCAGGATGCCTTCGCGCGGGCAGTGGAGATGCGGCGGATGGCGCGCGACCGGGCGCCGGACGATGTGCGTCACGCGCGCGGGTTGGCGGCGGCGCTGGTCAAACAAGGCGACGCTGCGCTGGAGACGAATGAGAACGCCACCGCGCGCGCCGCGTTCAGCGAAAGCGCGATGATCCGCGTGAAGCTGATGGAAACGGCGCCGAACGATCGCGTGGCTGCGCACGCGCTGGCGGTGGCGCTGGAGCGCTTGGGGCTTGCGGCGAAAGCGATGGGCGATCTCGCGGCGGCGCGCGGCGCTTGGGAAGACGAACTCGCGCTCGCCTTCCGCCTATTCGAGCGCGACGATCTCGAAGGCATGCGCTTCTGCGCGATCGTCGAGAGCCACCTCGCCGGCGCCGGTGGAGCGCACGCGGAAGCACATCGCAACGCCGCGCTACAACGCTTCGACGTCCTGGCGCGCGCGGGCGCACTCACGGAACGCGAAGCAGCCGTGCGGAAGAAGTTGTGGGGGGCGTCGCATTAGGCCGGACGCAATATGGACCGCCGGCGCCCTCGCCGGCATGCGATGTTGCGAGCATCACTAGCGCCTACGCGGTAGCAAGCAGCAGATGCCGGCGAGGGCGCCGGCGGTCCATATTGCCTAATTCACGCGCGGCGCATTAGCGCGGGTTCATCTGCCGACGGAGGAAGGCTGGGATTTCCAGTTCTTCATCGAGCGCGGGATCGCGCTGCGCTTCATCGCGGCGCGGCTCGGGATCGGGCGCATCGAGGTTGAATTCACGCGGCTCGTCATCGCGCGACACGTCCGGCTTTTTCCAGCCGAACATGCTGAAGCCGCCACCACTGCTCTTAGCGACAGGCTGCGGCGCCGGACGGCGCTCCGGCGCGATGTCGTCGTTAGCAAAGCTCGGGCGCGGTTCGTCGTAAGCCGGCTCACGCATCGGACGCGGCGGCGGATCGCGCTGAATTTCGGCGCGCGGCGGCACGACGGGACGGCGCGGCGCAGTCTCGGCGGCGCGGCGCGCGGGCTCGACCACTGTGTTTTGCGTGATGATGGCCTCATCATCGATGCCGGTGGCGACCACCGAGACGCGGATGCGGCCCTCAAGCGTTTCGTCGAAGGTCGATCCCAGGATGATGTTGGCGTTGGGATCGACTTCGGCGCGGATTTCGTTAGCGGCCTGATCGACTTCATACAACGTCATGTCGAAGCCGCCGGTGATGTTGATCAGCACGCCCTTGGCGCCGCGCATCGAGACGATGTCCAAGAGCGGGTTGGCCATGGCGCCATGCGCCGCATCGAGCGCGCGGTTGGGGCCGAACGCTTCGCCCGTGCCCATCATCGCTGTGCCCATTTCGGCCATCACGGTGCGGACGTCGGCGAAGTCGAGATTGATCAGGCCTGGCATCACCATCAAGTCTGTGACGCCGCGCACGCCTGAATAGAGCACCTGGTCCGCCAACTGGAACGCCTCGGCGAACGTCGTGCGCTCATTGGCGACGCGGAAGAGGTTCTGGTTGGGAATGACGATCAGCGTGTCGACGTGCTTGCGCAATTCCTGCACACCCGCTTCGGCAAGCTGCATGCGGCGCTGACCTTCGAAGTGGAACGGCTTGGTGACGACGGCGATCGTCAGGATGCCGCGCTCACGCGCCGTGCGCGCGATGACGGGGGCCGCGCCGGTGCCAGTGCCGCCGCCCATACCGGCGGCGACAAACACCATGTGCGCGCCTTCGAGGAACTCGATGATCTCCGGCTGGCTCTCTTGAGCCGCCGCCTGCCCCACTTCCGGACGAGCGCCGGCGCCCAAGCCTTCGGTGATGGAGTGGCCGAGCTGAATGCGGTTTGGGGTGCGCGCGCGCGTCAACGCCTGCGCGTCGGTGTTGGCGACCACGAACTCAACGCCCTGCAGGCGCGCGTCCATCATGTTGTTGACGGCGTTGCCGCCGGCGCCGCCAACCCCGAACACCACGATACGTGGTTTCAGGTCGTGAATTGTCGGCGCGCTGTATTGGCTCATTTCCCGCTCCAGAGGCGACCGATTCTCACGATTCGCCCACGCTCGCACTCAACCGTCCGCGACGGCGTTTAAGCATTCGTTAAGTGTTGGAAGCCGAAGCGGCGCTTTTGCGGCGCTGCAACGGCCAAACACCGCTTCGGCTTGGGGAAAATGTCGTAATTGGCGCCGCGCGAACGGAGCGCTCAGAAGTTCTCGCGCAGCCACGTCCACATGCCGTGCACGGCATTGCGCATCGAGGCGCCCAAATGGGCGAGCGACGGCTGGAAATCCTCATTGACGGCTTCGAGATCGGCGTTGTCGAGGCGATGCCGCAGGAGACCCGCGGCCACCGCGTAAGCGGGCCCCGCTTCGCCGTGATCGAAGCCACAGAGTTCGAGCGGGCGGCCAACGCGCACCGGCATGCCAAGCGCTTCAGCCGCGAGTTCGCGCACGCCGGGGACAAGCGCGCCACCGCCGACGATGACGGCGCGTTGCGGACCTTCCATGCCATTGAAACCGGCGCGGTTCAGGCGATCGCGCACGCTGAGCAACATTTCGACGAGGCGCGGCGTCAGCGTATCGGAGATCACGCCGCGCAAAGTCGTGGCGGCTTCCAGGCGCCCATCCATGCCGAGCTTCGGCGCGGCCACCGCTTCGCGCGGATCGCAGGCGTTGCCGACGGCGCCGAAATGCAGCTTCACCCGTTCTGCGGCGGCGAAAGTTGTTTGCAGCTTCATGGCGAGATCGCGCGTCAAGCGCACGCCGCCGGAGGAAATAGTCTCACAATGAACGAGCGCTTCGTCGGCATAGACGGCCATGCCAATGGCGCCAGCGCCCAGATCGATGAGCAGCGCGCCCTCTTCGCGCTCTTCTGGCGTGAGCGCCGACAGAGCGGCCGCTTGCGGGCCGGCGATGATATCTTCGACTTCGGCGCCAGCTTCGCGGATGCAAGCCTTCAGCGCGTTCATGGCTTCGGTCGGCGCGGTGACGATGCAAGCCTCGACGGCCAGCATCTTGCCGGGCATGCCGAGCGGATCGGGAATGCCTTCGCCGTCATCGATCATGTAGCGCAGCGGTTCGACATGAATGAATGAGCGTTGCGGCGCGGGCGAGGCCTTCATCGCTTCGTCGATGGCGTTCTCGATGTCGCGATGCGAGATCGCGGCGCCTTTGACGCGCGCGGCGCCGCGCACGATCTGCGAGCTAAGGCCGGGGCCCGAATACGACGCGACAACGCGGCCAACCGGCGCGCCGGCCATGGCGGCGGCCTCATTGATCGCGACTTCGATGGCGCGGGCGCAGGCGTCGAAATCAGCCGGCTTGCCGCTGGCGATCGCCGGCGCGGTTTGATGGCCGACGCCGAGCACGCGCAGCGGTCGCTCCGGGTGCATGTCCAGCACCGGATCGCGGCGTGAGGCAAGGCAAACGGTTTTCGACACGCCGACGTCGAGCGAGGCGACAAGCGGGGCGATTGCAGCGCCGGCATCTTGCCGGTCTTCTTGTTCTGCCGGCTGGAAGCCGGCGGTCCGACGCTGGGCGGCCATTACACGCCTCCCAACAGCGGGCCGCCGTCGAGGGCGGGGTGAATGCGAACGGCGAGGCGCCCGGGCGCGCGCATGTCGAGGCGCTGCACGGGTCGGTCGAGCAAGGCGTATTGCTGGTGCAGGCGCTGCAATTGCTCAAGCGCTTCGAGAGGTCCCTCTTCTGGCAGCGCGACGACAGCGCCGGACGTCAGATGCAGATCCCAGCGACGATCGCCGATGCGGACAAGCTCGGCGGTCCGCTCGCGAATAGCCGGCATGCTTTCGAGCGCCGCAAGGATCGGCGGCGCAGCGGGGCCGGCGCCGCGGCCAACGACGCGCAGCAGATTGGCATGGTCTTCGACACGCTCGGTCAGCAGACGCTCACCGTTGGCGTCGATGACGGCGCGCTGGTCGTTCT
>JADLHI010000322.1 GCA_020848895.1 Hyphomonadaceae bacterium | reverse complement strand
GCGCTGTCGTCCGCCGTACCGGGGGCATGAACGATGGCGGCTATGGCGGCATGATCCATCGGCGATACGCGGTCGCTTGTCATCGTTATCCTTCGAGAAGCATGTCGAGTTGATCGTCGCTCAAGCTGACGCGGTAAAAGAGGTCATAGAACTCCTTCACCTCAGCGCGCAAATCCGCCGCCTCGTGATACAGCACCGAACGCAGCCAGCGCACGCCGATCAGCCGGTTGATCCCTGGGGGCGCGTCGATCCAACCGAACGGCAGCGTCGGCTGCAGGAATACGCGCCGTTCACCCACCGCTCTCAGCCCCGCCCATCTAGTGTCGCTGAAGAGCGCGTCGCGGAAACGCCGATCTTGCGCGATAATGCAATCCGGCGACCAGGCCAGGATTTGCTCCGGCGAGACATTGGTAAGCCCGCCTTCGCCCGCCGTTTCAGCGACGTTGCGCGCGACAGTTTCCAGCAATTCGGTGGTGATCGATCCGACGCGCCCGGTTTCCAATCCCGTCGCCCCGCGCCCATAATACACACGCGGACGTTGATCGCGCGGCGTCGCGGCGACCGCCGCTATCATACGCGTCACGTCATCGGCATACGCCGCCAGCGCTTCAGCGCGCGCCTCGGCGCCGAGGACCCTTCCAAGTGTTCTGATCGCCTCCGCGCTCTTCTCGAACGCCCCGTCGAGCAGAACATAGGGGATGCCTGTTTGCTGCTGCACGCGATCCGCGAGCGAGGCGTAGGTGGGATCAATCTCACCGATGTCCATGATCAGGTCCGGCGCCAGCGCCGCCACACGCTCAAGATTGGCGGTGTTGCCGCGGCCCGTGAGCCGGCCAAGCACGGGTAGATCGCGATACGGCGGCTGGAGGAAAGCCCTCTCCTCGTCGGATAGAACCTTTGACCAGCCGAGCATCTTCTCCGGCGCCAGCGCATAGAGCAGCACCGACGCTGGCGGCCCAGCGGCCAGCACACGCGAGACGCCCGCCGGCAGGGCGACGCTCCGCCCGGCGGCGTCGATGAAGCCGGATGCAACCTCAGGCCGGCGCCGATTCAAGAACAAGGTTCCGGCGCCGGCCGCGATCGCCGCGGCGGCGCCGAAACCCAGAAGTGCGCGCCGTGACGGCATCACTGGTTCCGCAACCGTAGGGATAGGTAGAAGTTGCGCCCCTGTTCAGGCAAACCATCCGCCAATTGATAGTTCTGGTCGGCGATGTTGCGCGCGCCAAATAGCACGTCGGCTTGCGGCGTCACCTGCCAACTCAGCGCGGCGTTGAACAGCGCATAGTCGCCGGTTTCGTAATACGTGAGCGGCGTTGCGGCCGTTGTGGTCCAACGCTCCGACGCCAGCTCAACGCTCGGCGTGAATGTGAGCGCATCGTTGATGTTCCAATCGGCATACGCGAACAACTTGTGACGCGGCACGCCTTCGGGATGAATTGCCGGAACACTCGGCGCGTCATAATCGCGTTCGATGTAGGTGTAGTTCACGCCGAGCGTGAAATTCTCGGCCATGTTCCAGGTCAGACTGAACTCACCCCCGTAATACTGCGCTGACGCGACGTTGCGCGTTTGCTGTTGAACGCCGATGGGCGCGCCGAAATCCACGCTCACCGACACAAGCGCATCGTCGATTTCGCTGTAAAACAACGCGCCTTCCAGGCGAAGGCCGTCGCTCAGGTTGGTGTCGACGCCGACCTCGTAATTGACCGCCCGCTCCGGCCCGATGCCCGGATTGGGAATGACCGTGCCGAAGCGCGAACTGAAGCGTTCGAACAATGTCGGAAACCGGGTCCGCGACGAAACGCTGGCATAGACGCGCGCATCCTCGCCGAGGCCGTAGCTCAGCGCGCTCTGCCAATTGAACGCATCCATATCGATTAGCGGGTAGCTGAACGCTGTCAGCACGACACTGCCCGACACCACCGCGTTATTCACCTCCTCCGCTTGCCGCAGATCGGTCCAATCGTAGGAAGCGCCGACAATCCAATCCAGACGATCGCCGAAGCTATGGGTGTTTTCGAGCGCGAAAGAGTAGGTGTCCTCCTCTGTGGTTTGCCAGGGCTCATCGTAGCGCAAATTGCCGGGGCTGGCGAAACCGGGCGCATTGCGTTCGTTGTGCTCATCGCGGCGGAAATGAAAAGCGCCGCGCAGCACGTTGTCGGAGCCTGGATCGAAGGAGACCTGCACGTTTCCGCCATAGGCGGTGTCGTCGTAGTAGGAATCGAACGCGCGCGGCAGCGATTGCGTGGTTTGCGCCGCGTCGTCGAAGCTGCTCAGCAGATTTTCGAACGAATTGACGTAGAGCCGCGAGCGAAGCGTAAGACTTTCGCTGAGCCGGGTCGTCGACAGGAAATATAGACTGTTGAGGTCCCAGTAAGGCCAGCTCCAGTAACGCTGCTGACCGATCGGCAGCGTTGTGTGATAGGGCGCATTCTTCTCGCCCGATTGACGGATGTAGCTGATTGCATATTCATCGGTGGCGTTCGGCGTGTAGCCAAAGCGCACATTGTAGCGATAGTCCTCGCTGCTCGAATTGATGCGCTCGCCGCCGTTCTCGATGGCGGTGGGCGTGAAATCGTCCGACAGCGACCAATGATCGTGTTCGCTCCAGGCGCCGCTGATCTGCGCATAGAAATCATCCTGACGCGTGCCCAGTCGCCCAGAGATAGTTTGCCCGTTGTGGCCGCCATCGCCATCGAAAGACGCCGATCCAACGATATCCCATTCAAGCACGGAATCAGGCCGCCGCGTCACCAGGTTCACCGCGCCACCCAAACCGCCTGGCCCATCGAGCACCGAGACGTAGCCCTTTGAAATCTGAATTGACGCAAGATCGGCGGTCAGAAAACGGCCGAAGTCGATGCGGTTGTCGGCGGGCAAGAACACCCGCACGCCATCGATGGACAACGTGGTCTGAAAGCGATCGAAACCGCGAATATAGATCACGCGCTCGTTGCGGCGTGCTCCGCTGGCGCCGCCAAGCGAAGCTGCGTTGGCGCCGGGCACGGCATTCATCGCATCGTCGACGGTCTGGCGATTTTGGGTTCGCAAATCTTCCTGCGCGATCTCCGCCCCACCCAGCATCTCGCCGCCGCGTGCGCGCGCGGTCACGACGATTTCGCCCAAGGAGAAAGTGTCGCTTTCCTCGGCGGTTTGCGCCAGAGCCACGCCTGGCAAAGCCACCACGCCGGCCATAAGCGCCGCCCGTCCCCATTGTCCCCGCATACCTCAATCTCCTCTGCCGTTATGTCCTGCCGGATATAACGATAACCAAAGCATCGCGTTTGACCTAGATCAAGCGAAGGTCGATTTCAGAGGCGCTGCTGGAAGCCTGCCAGATACTGGCGCGCAACCATCTCAAGCTCAGCTTGCATACGCCGATAGAGCGCGAGAACTTCCTTGCCGGCCTCACTCACGCGGGCGCCGCCGCCGCCGGCGCCGCCCGTGCTGGCCTCGACGAGCGGCGTCTTGAAGGCCCCGTTCATGGCCTCGACCAGCGTCCAGGCCCGTCGATAGCTCATTTTCATGCGTTTCGCCGCCGCTGAGATGGAGCCAGTCTCTTCGATGAGCTCAAGCAGATCAGCCTTTCCCGGCCCCATCGCTCGCACCTCGCCCAGCATGACGCGTGGCTTTAGCTCCAGCTCCACCGTGCGCGTGGCCATCTTGAGACCTCTCGGATCGCCGAAAACGTTCGGCGATCTCGATTTGGGCATTTTCACTGGGCCGAACGCAAGCGCTTCGATAACCGCCGGCAGTCAGAGCAGCCGCAGCAGCGCGGCGCTAGCTTGGGCGCCAGCTTGCTCGTCGTCCACGCCCAACGCGACCAAACAATGCGAGATCAAGGCGTGGGCCTCATTGATCCGCCACCCGCCGCGCTTGGATACGAACAGCCGCGTCGCCGCGGACATCGCGCTGAGGTGCAAGATCAGGGCGGCCTCGATCGCTCCAGACGCCTGCAGACGCGAGAACTTCCCGCGCTGCAGTTCCCTCATGAGCAAAGCGGCCAAGCCTGATTGATAGGTGCAATCGGCACTAATCCGGCGATCCAGGATGACCGCTTCGTCTGGATGTAGAAGCGCGATCTCGAACATCGCCGCCAACGCCGCCGCCAGACGCGCAGCGGCGCTTGGCAAATCTTGCATTGCTCTCTCGATGCGCTCGATCGCGCGGGCTTCGACACTTTGCGCTATGGCTTCGACAAGCGCGGCTTTGTCGGCGAAGTAGTTGTAGACCGTGCCCTTTGCGACGCCCGCCTGCGCCGCTATTCGATCGACGGCTACGCTATCGCAAACGCCGGCGCCGAGCACGCGCACGCCAGCGTCGAGTATGGCTTGTCGATGCGCGAACTTCAGCCGTTCGCGCCTTCCCGCGTGATGGTCGGGTTCGCCGGCGCTCACAAGATCGTTCGTACGCGGCATCACCATCGCAACGTCTCACGGCCTCTCAATAGATCACCTTCGCAACCAGCATGCCGTCCTCTTCGACAAGTTCGAGTCTCGACATGCAGGGCATGCAATAGACGCGGTCGCCGGCACGAAGCGTCTTGGTGGAGCGGATCACGACCTTACAGACGGGGCACAGCGCTTCGTTCGGCCCAAGCTTGTCGCCTGGTCCGCGCCAGCGCCGGTAGAACCGGCGGAAGCGCTTCGGCACTTCGTTGAAGCCCGTCTCCTCAAGCTCGAACGTCTCGCGCGGACGAGGTCCCGGCGTCGGCTTTTCGAGCGGGTCTGTCATGAACGAAAACCCAAGCGTGCGACGGCCGCCATGTAATCGCCGGCAAGATCGGGACGCTCCTCGCGCTCGATGCCCAACTCACCGAGCGTCTCGGCGAAGGTGTCGAGCACAAGCGAGTCGAGTTCGCGCTTGATCCGATATAGGCGGTCGTGCGTGTGCGGGGCGATCAACAGGCGCCGGCCAAGGTCGTTTTCGCCGAAGCCCATATGCCGACGCTCGTCGGAGACGATTCCGCGGAGCATTTCCGCAGTGATCGGATCGGCCGTGCCAGCATGGTGACGGAAAACCGTGAACTCCAGACACTCCAAGATGACGTTCTGCGCGAAAACCGAGGCTTCCCAATCGCGCGCATCGACGAACTCAAGCAATCGCTCCTTGAATTTCAAGAGACTGCGGTTGGCGCGTTGTTCGATCTCGGCATCCGGATCGGTCACGCCCAGCTGCCCCAGCCGATGCAAGAGCACTTCGAGGTGACGGCCTTCATCGACGACTTGCGTCGCCAAGAAGACTTTCGCGCCGCGATCGGGCGCGAAACCGATCATGCCGCTTGACGCGTCAAGCGCGGCCGTCTCACCGACACAATAATTGCAAAGCGTGGTGATGAGACCGTCGCGCTGGCGTTCGCTCAGCTCCGCCTCTTTCAGCCCCGGCGTTACCCCATAAGGGCGGCCGTGGAGGTATCCCTCCACGGCTTCAAACCAGAACTCGAACGAGCGCACGGTGTCGCGAAACTCGGTTTCGCCGAGATCGTGCGGGCTATCGGGGCCTGTCATGATCGAATCGCCCTCAGGCCGGCGATTGGTATTCAAGGCCAATGCGACCGAGCCTGGTCTTGAACTCCTTCAGCACGGTGGCCGAAAGCGCGCCTTCCATTTCCTCGTTCGAGGCCTCGGCCATGTTGAGGCCTTGGTAGGTCGGGCCGGATGCACCGTTCTGCGCCGCGCTGGTCCGACCGGCGCCGGCGCCATTGTGCGAGAACGCTTCGTGGAACGTCGCCAACATGTGCTTGGTCATGTCGCGCTGCATGCGCTGCACTTCAGGCTTCTTATCGGGATAGCGGCGGATCAGTTCCCCGATGCGGTTTTCACCGAAGCCGACGTGCCGGCGTTCGTCGGCGATTGTGCCGGACAAGGTGCGTGCGAATTTCGGATTTGACGCTTCCGCGCCGGCGTGAAGCATTTCGAACACGGAGAACGCCATGCCTTCGAGCACGATGTTCTGCCCGACGACGCCGGCGACGAAATCCTTCTTGTCGATCTTCTCAAGCAGCACTTCGGCGAACTTGCCGAGATGGGGATTGATGTAGGTCTTGATGGTTGATTCGAGATCATCCGGCTTAACGCCGAGATCGAAGAGGCGCCGCGTGAAGATTTCGACGTGACGGCCCTCGTCCAGAGTCTGAGTCGCAAGGAACGTCTTGCTCGCCTGATCGGGCGCCGCATTCACGAGGCCCGAGGAGGCCGCGAGCGCGCAGCGTTCGCCGGCAATCAGCTGAACCGTCGTGCGTATCTGCTGTTCGCGATAATCATCGTTCGCAAGCAGCTCTTGCGGTTCGACCTGATCGGGGCCGTGACCGTACACCGTGTCCTGAAGATAGCCTTGCGGACAGGATTCAAGCCATTTTTGGATGGAATAGTTCGAGAGAAAATCGACCATCGGCGCACCTCCCTGCGCGCTTGCTTCTTTCGGCAAGCGCCGCGACGCGCATACGGCTCGCCAAAGCCGGACGCACGAACCGTGGAGGCAAAGACCAACCTAGCCTTCAAAGCGAAGCGCACGTTTGACGATCATCAAACGGCGTTGCGTCCTGTCGCCGCGCCTTCCCGTGCGCGATACGCGTGCTTGATCGACATCAAGCATGCAAACTACATCGGACAAGAAGTGCGCCGCGTTGTCACTCTCCAGCGCAATTTACCTCCGCATTACGTTCGACTCACGGAGATTGCTGCATGCAGGTTTGCCATGGAGCACGTGAAATGCCGTTCGACGCCGAAATCTCATCCGAAATCTGGAACGCGAAATATCGCTTCCGCTCAGACGCAGATAGCGGCGATGGCAACGTGGAAGCGACCTGGGCGCGCATCGCCGCCGCCATCGCCGAAGCCGAACCGGCGCGCGCGCGCCGTCACTGGCGGACACAATTCGAAAGCGCGTTGAGCGATTTCAAGTTCCTGCCCGCGGGTCGCATCATCGCGGGCGCCGGCACTGGGCGCTCCGTCACTTTGTTCAACTGCTTCGTGATGGGCACGATACCAGACAATCTTGACGGCATTTTCGAACACTTGCGGGAAGCGGCGCTCACCATGCAGCAAGGCGGCGGCGTGGGGATGGATTTTTCCACCATCCGGCCGGCAGGCGCGCCGGTGCGCGGCGTCGGGGCGCAGGCGTCCGGCCCGCTTTCATTCATGGACGCATGGGACGCGATGTGCCGCACAGTGATGTCGGCCGGCCAGCGGCGCGGCGCGATGATGGGCTGCCTTCGTATCGATCACCCCGATATCGAAGCTTTCATCGACACCAAACGCGATCCGGCGCGGCTGCGCAATTTCAACGTCTCGGTTCTCGTGACCGACGCCTTCATGGCCGCGCTCGCCGCCGACCAGGATTGGGCGCTTCAGTTCAACGGTGAAGTCTATCGCAGCGTGCGCGCGCGCGATCTGTGGGCGCGTCTGATGCGGGCGACCTACGACGTGGCCGAGCCCGGCGTCATTTTCATCGACCGCGTCAACGCCGAGAACAACCTCGCCTATTGCGAGACCGTGGCGGCGACCAATCCTTGTGGCGAGCAACCGCTCCCGCCCTATGGCGCATGCCTGCTGGGATCGATCAATCTCTCAAGGCTCGTCCAGCGCCCGTTCGAGGCGGACGCCGCGATCGACATGGAGGCATTGGAGGAGCTGACCGCGACCGCCGTGCGCCTGCTCGACAACGTCATCGATGTTTCGCGCTATCCGCTTCGCGAGCAAGAGGATGAAGCCAAATCGAAGCGCCGCATCGGCCTGGGCGTCACCGGCCTCGCCGATGCGCTTATCTTCTGCAACGCGCGCTATGGCGCTGCGGACGGCGTCGCGTTGACCGAAAGCTGGCTCAAGGCGATCCGGCGCGCGGCTTATCGCGCCTCCGCCAAGCTGGCGGCCGAGAAAGGCGTGTTCCCGGCCTATGATCCAGCCATTCTCGATCGGCCGACGATCGCTTCACTGGACGAGGAAACCCGCGCGCTTATTGCCGAACACGGTCTGCGCAACGGTTGCCTCACCACGATCGCGCCGACTGGAACGATTTCCTTGCTCGCCGGCAATACATCGTCCGGCATCGAACCGGTCTTCGCGTTTTCGTACCAACGGCGCGTCCGCCAGCAAGATAATTCATTCATCGAAGAGCCGGTTCAAGATTATGCGCTGACGCTATGGCGGCGCCTAAAGGGCGACGCGACACCGCCCGAACACAGCTTCGTCAGCGCGCAGACGCTGGCGCCGGCCGATCACTTGGCGATGCAGGCCACGGCGCAACGTTTCATCGACAGCTCGATCTCGAAAACAGTCAATTGTCCGGAAGACATCCCCTTCGAGGAATTCTCGGACATCTACGCCCGCGCGTTCGATCTCGGCTGCAAAGGCTGCACCACGTATAGGCCGAACGCCGTCACTGGTTCCGTGCTCTCCGTGGAAAAGCCTGCTGAAAGCATCGCCGCGCCAAGCGCGCACGCAACACTCGCAGCGCGGCCAGAGACGCTGATCGGGTCGACGTACAAGATCAAATGGCCCGAGAGCGAGCACGCGCTCTACGTCACCATCAACGATCTTGAAGAAAACGGCGTCCGCCGTCCGTTCGAGATCTTTATCAACTCCAAGAACATGGAGCACTATGCTTGGACGCTGGCGCTGACGCGAATGGTCTCGGCGGTGTTCCGGCGCGGCGGCGATGTGTCATTCGTCGCCGAAGAACTCAAGGCCGTGTTCGATCCCCGGGGCGGCTCGTGGCTCAACGGGCGGTACGTGCCATCATTGCTGGCGGCGATCGGCGATGTCATCCAGCGGCATTTGGACAGTGACACCGTCACTGCTCCCGAGATCGCGCCACCGCCAGCCGCGCCCCGCGCACGCCCGCGCTTCTGCCCCAAGTGCAGCGCCGGCGCCCTCATTCGCACAGAGGGCTGCGACAAGTGCCTGGAGTGCGGCTACTCAAAGTGTTCGTGAGAGGTACAGTTCTATTTGCTCGTCGCCGCCACACGGCGGCGGCGAGCCATGAACCGGCGGCCGAGCAATTCGATATCCGCCTCGCTAAGCCGCCGGCGCGCCAGCGGAATGATGACGGCATTCTCAAGCGCTAGGTGACGTCGCTCGTGGTGGGCGAAAGCCGCAAGCGCTTCGGCGCCGCCTTCGATCGCGTGGGGAGGCCGGCGCATGATCAAGCAGGCATTGAGGATGTCGCGCGCGCGTTCGGAGAGCGCCTTGTCCTCGGCATGCTCGCGCCCCAAGCGTTCCAGGATGCCGTCAACCTCATCTTCGGGCAGGCAGCGCTGACGAAGCAGCGGAAACACGTCCTCTTCTTCGTCGATGACGTGCAAGGTCAGATCGAAGCGGATGAAATCCAGAAGCGAAGCGACCTTCAGCCCGTCAAAATCGGCGCTCATGGCGACATCTTCGAGTTCTTTACACATGCGCCGGTGATTGAGGTGCTCGGCGAGCAAAAATTCAATCGCGTCGCTCGGCGAAACCGGACGCACGCCCGGATCGCGCAAATCAGCCGGCGTCATGACACGCTCTCCAACTTGAGCCGAAACGCGATCATACGCGCGGCGCAGACAGCGCCCGGATCGCCCGCGTCGCGCGCCGCCGAAAGCAGACTGGCCCACGCTTCCTCGTCGGCCTCCGAGATGAAATCCGACACGGCAATGCGGAGAAATTGCGCCGGGCTTTCCTCACGCCGCGCCGCTTCCTCACCCAAACGTTGCGCCGCTTCCGGATCGGCGGCGTGCAACCATGCGTTCAATTGCGCGCTCGATTGCTGACTGAGCGCAAGCACATCGCCCAGCGTGATCTCGGTCATGACCCTGCCCCACGCCCGAGCGCCAGGCCTTCAATCTCCGCGCTCGCCGCGAGCGCTTCGACATAGCGCGCCGAAGCGGCAATCGCCGAGCGCGCGTGCAGCGCGGCGCGGATGCGCTCCGCCACCGCTTCGAACGGCAGCACCCGCGCGGGCGCATGCCGGTCAAGGCGCACCACGTGCCATCCGTGACGCGTTCTCACAGGCGCCGGCGCCAATTGTCCCGGCGTCAGACTCGTTAGCGCCTCTTCAATCGGCGGCGCGAGATCGCCGCGCAAAAATTGCCCGAGCGCGCCGCCGCTAGCAGCGCTGGAGCAACCCGAATGCGCGCGCGCCAGCGTTTCGAAGACAGCGCCGGCCCCAATCTGCTCGATGGCGGCGCAGGCCTGCGCGTGCGCCGCGGCCCACGCGTCCTCGTCGGCCGCCTTCGGTTCGAACAGAATATGCGAGGCCTCGAACATCTCCGGCGCTGAGAATTTTGCTTTCGAGCTTTCGTAAACGCGGCGGCATTCAGCGTCGCCCGGCTCTTCGCCCGGTGCTTCGATCTGCAATACCTGCCGCACCAGCGCCTCTTCGGCCGTTTCCTCCCTTCCTTGCTCGTCCCGATCGGCTTCGGGGTTCAGACCGAGTTCGGCGGCGCGACGAAGCAGCAGATGGCGGATCACGAGCGCTCTGGCGGCCGCGGCGCGCGCCTCAGCGGCCGACGCGGCGCCGTGGTTCTGCGCTTCCGCCGCAATCGCGCTTTCTGGAATCGCGACGCCATCTACGAAGATCGGTGCCGCGCCCTTCTCTCGCCGCGCGGCCGGCGCCGGCCCGTGGCCGCAACCTGAGAACGCTTCCGGCGCTTCCTCTGAAACAGTGCGGATGAGCGTGTGCTTCATTCTCCGGTTCCCGCGGCCAAGCGCTTGGAGCGGACGATCTGCCAGCCACGCCGGTTGAGGTACCAGACGGGCGCCGAGAGCATGTGCACCAAACGTGTAAACGGAAACACCAGCAGAATGGTGAGACCCAGCATGATGTGCGCTTTGAATATCCAGTGCGCGTCGGCGATGTAATCTGCCGCGCCGGCGCGGAACGTGAAGATACTCTGCGCCCAGGTCATGAACTTCACCATCTCTCCGCCATCGAGATGGCCCAGCGAAACCGGGATGGTGGCGAGACCGAGAAGGAGTTGCGTCATCACCAAAACAAGAATGGCGATGTCGCCGAAACTCGACGTCGCGCGGATGCGTGGGTCGAACAAGCGCCGGTGCAGTAGGAGACAACCGCCCACAAGGCACATGGCGCCCGCGCCGCCACCCGCGACGATCGCCAGCATTTGTTTGGCGCCGTGCGGCACGCCGAGCGCATCCCAAACCCAGATCGGCGTCAGCAAACCGACGAAGTGGCCGGCGAAAATCGCCAGAATCCCGACATGAAAGAGGATGGAGCCAAGCACGAGCTGGCGCCTGCGCAAGAGCTGCGATGAGCCGGTGCGCCACGTGTATTGCTCGCGGTCGAACCGAAGGATCGACCCGATCGCGAGCACGGCAAGCGCAACGTAAGGGTAGAAGCCAAATAGCGCCTGATTGAGCCAATCCATCTCGGGTCGTCCTCAGTAACGGTACTCAACCGCGAACCAGAGCTTGGTGCGGTCGGCAAAACGTGGATCTTCGCCATCGAACGCGGCGGCCTTTGTCTCGATCGAGACATGCTCGGAGAGCGAGAAGCGAACAGACGCATCGACTTCCGAACCGAAATCGGCGCTGCCGTCTCCGTCGGAGAAGTCATGCGCGCGCACGGTGAACACGACCGGCTGGTTCGCGAGCCACGGCTGGGTGGCGTACGACACAGTGGCGTTGAGATCGCGCACGCCATCCACTGGCGTGGTCAAGAACACGTCGGCCCAGCCTTGGAACGCGTGCAGCGTCGCAAGCGGCGTTGTGAAACCGCGCGCATCGTTGCCTTCAAGCCGTTCGCCGGCCACCGCCACGGTCCAGCGATCGCGGCGCACCGAGAGTTCGGCGTGCTGGTAGCCGAGATCGAACGATGCCGGGTTGGAGCCGTAATCGCTTTGCGTCGCCGCTTCGAGCGTCAGGCGCGGATGAAACTCACCCGCCGTCCACTCGTTCGACCAACGCACGCCATAAGTTTGGTTCGATTGCGCCGGCGCATCGTTGCCGAAGTCGAGCAACAAACCGTAGGCGCTCGCTTTGCCCCACGGCAGATCGACATCGGCTTGCAGGACATGCGAGTCGCTATCCCACTCGCCTTGCGGGCTATCGTCGCCGAAAACCCGGCGGACGTTGTCGATATAGATGTACGTGAAGCCGGCATGTTGGAACGGACGCGCTTCCAGGCGCAGCGCATCGAAGGTTTGCTCATTCTGCCTGAAGCCCACATTGCCGACGAAGCG
>JADLHI010000321.1 GCA_020848895.1 Hyphomonadaceae bacterium | reverse complement strand
CCGCCGGTGAGCACCCAATCGCCAACTGCGCGCCACCCTTCGACATAGGCGCCAGCCGTCAGCGTTCTTCCGCCGGCGATGCGATTGCGTGTGAACTGCCCGCCGCTGAATGAAAAGCGCTCGCGCGTCTCGCCATCCGCCGTGCGCAAATCGGCGCCGACTTCGACGCCGTAGCCTTGGCCTGTCCAGCGTAACGCCGCGTTGCCACCCCAGCCGAATGCCGGCGTCGCATATTGCTCGTTCGCCGGCGTCGTTGTGCTGCGATCCGGCGCTGTCGCGACTGACGTATTGTAAAGGTCGGACGTCATCGCCCAAGCTTGCACGCGCCACGCGATGTCGCCCGCCGGCGCCGCCAGCGTTACGCTCAAGCTTGCGCCATCCGAAACAGAGCTTGCGCCTACCAGGCCTGCGCCACGGCTCTCCGAATATTCGCCCAGCCGCGCCGAAAATATGCGTGCGCCATCGCGCCACTCAACGCGCGCCATGCCAGAAACAGAGTCAGACCAAAGCTCCGTGTCCGCGGCGCCGCGCCCCGCGCGCACCGGTATCCAGCCATCATCGTGCTGTGCGCTTGCCGCCAGCATCAACGACCACGCATCGCTGCGCGCTTCACCAATGCCGGCCGCGCGCAGGCCTCCACGCTCGCCGCCTTCAAGCGATAACAGCGCGCCTTGCCCACGCCGCTCATCCAGTTGCACTGTGCCAGTCAGCGCGCCCGCGCCGTACGGCCCAGCGCCGGCGCCCCGCAGCACAGTTGCGCTTGCCACGGTTTCCGGCGGCACAGCGCCCCAAATCAGCCATCCGCCAAACGGGTCATTCAGCGGCTGCCCATCCAAGGTCACCAGCGCGCGCCCCGCGCCTGAAGGCGCCGATGCGCGAATAGATAGGCCCTGGATTGTCGGATTGGCCGCCGCGCTATCGTTACGGCGAAACGTCGAGACACCTGGCGCCGTACGAAGGGCTTCATCCAGGCGCGTCGCCGTTTCGATCACAAGCGGATCGATCTCGTAGGCGGAGTAGGCGGCTTCGCCCGGCGCTTCCGGCAAACGCGGTGCAACGATGACGATATCTGTATCGGCAGCCTGATCCAAGACGTCCCCGCTAACTCCATCCTCATTCCGGGGATCAGCGCAGCTGAGATCCCCAGGGGCGAACCTGCAGCACTGTCATCTCCTGGCTTCCGGATTGATCGCTGCACGATGCCCCGGAATGGCGAGGAGAGACTAACGCCGCGGCCCGTCCAGTGCTTCGTACGTCACGATCGTAAAGCGCGTGCGTTCACTCTCGCGCATCCTTTGTGCGACGACCTCATGTCACTCCGGCCGCCACGTCGTCCAGCGCGTGACAAACGCATTCGCCGCATCGCGATCGCCCGCGCGCTGGATCGTCAGCACTTCGCGGAGGAGGCTCGAAACTGCTTCTGGATAGCGCCGATAATCGATCCGCAAGCGCCCATTCTCAAACCGCAGCGCGCCGTGTTCCAGATACCAATTCCATTGGATGAGCTGCATCGTCTGATACGGCTGCTCGCGGCGCGGCCGGTTCTTTTGCAACACGCGACGGATACCCGACGCATAAATCCCACGCAGCTGCGCTTCCGTCAGCCGTCCACGTTGCTGCAGAATTCGCGCGGACGTCAGCGACACCAGATCCGCCTTCATCTCTTCCAGGAGATCAGCCGTATCCTCCAGTGCTGCATCGAGATCGCGCCCATCCGCCGTTTGATCGACGCCGAGATAGTGACCGATCTCGTGCCACAGCGTGCGATAGAACCCGCCTTCCGCCGTCAGATCGTTTGCTTGGCTCGGAATCACCGCCGCGGCGAACGCGCGCTGCGTTTCCGCGAAAATCTCATCGTTCAGCAGGATATTGCCGCGCATCAAAATCGTACGGCCGTACTGGCGCGCCAAATAGGCTTCGTTCGGCAGAATCGTCGCCGTGTTCGTTCCGCGCGCCTGCGCAAAATCGGCGATGATGTTGTAGACACCAACCGGAATATCGGTCCGCACTTCACGATGATGCTCATACGGCAGCGCATTCTCAACGCGCTGAATGTCGCCCAAAGCTTCTTGCAGCTCTTCGCTGCGCGGCCGATCGCGCACCAGCAACGAAAGCGAAAAGAACGACTTCACGCCATAAAGCGCATCGTCATACGTTTCATATGAGCCGATCTGCGCATTGAGATTGCCGGTAAAATCCCCGGTCACCCAAGCCGCATCGCCGCCTTCGTAATCGTCCGCCAGCAAGTCTCGCGCGCGTAGACGCAGATAACGCGCGAACGCCGCGTCACCGCTTTCGACTGCATCCGCCGCCGCGTTCAGGCGGTCCACGATGAAGAAAAAATCGTGCGCGTAGGCGACCGAATAGGGCAGCGCCAGATACGTCTCTTCACTTTGTAACCGCGCCCGCAAGCCAGGGTGTAGCGTGTCCAGCGCCGGGTGGTGATCCAGCACCATCAGCGCGTGTGCGCGATTCTCCGGTGTTGCCTCAACCACAATTGTGCGATCGTCCAACAATGTCGCGCGTCGCTCTGGATGTGCGGCCAAGAATGCATCCATCGTCTCGCGCGTCGTGCCTGTGGGATACATGTTCCGCGCTGGCGTTTCGGGCGACACCGTGAGGAACGGTTCGCGCGTGTTGTCCAACGTCGAAGCGATCGGCCCGGCGTTCATGCGGAAGAGGTCGTTTTCGCGCGTCAGCTCCGGATGCGCGGCCAGATACGCCGCCGCGTTCAGCGCCTGCGGATGGCGCTGGGCCATGTAGAGCTGCTGCATGCGCTCGCCCGCCTGCAGCAACTCACGCACCGCCACACGCTCACCTTCGCTTAAGCCCGAAAGATCGGGGGCCAAATGCAAACGCTGGGTCCGTTGCAGAATCGCGTCAGCGCGCGCCGCATCCCAGCTTGGCGCGATGCCGGCGGTCGATGGCGGTCCGTGATGCTCCATCGCCGGCGTGCTCGCGCACGCAACAAGACCGAAAACCAGG
Source organism: Hyphomonadaceae bacterium (assembly GCA_020848895.1). Classification (GTDB taxonomy): domain Bacteria; phylum Pseudomonadota; class Alphaproteobacteria; order Caulobacterales; family Aquidulcibacteraceae; genus Vitreimonas. The sequence continues at coordinate 2,537 of JADLHI010000321.1, read as the reverse complement.
ATGAAACCGAGATTGCGCATGCGCTCCGCCTAGCATGCGCCCCGCGCCCGCCAAAGCGAACGACGACGGATAAGCGATTTTTCCGCGACTGCCGCGCGCGCCGCCGATAGGATCAACGCCAGTTTGGAGCGCCTCCTATCTCGCCCGAAGCCGCCGCCTTTATTGAAGCGAACCTGCCGCTCGCGCCGGTTCCCACCATACCTGAAATCCGGACGCATAAGGCAGGCCCGCGCAGCGGCCTCTGGCGTCTGGCGCAAGCGGACGAAAATTTCGGCGCGCCGTACTGGGCGCAATATTGGGGCGGCGGCCTCGCGCTCGCGCGCCATGTGCTCGATCGCCCCGCTATTGTCGCGGGGCGCTGCGTCATCGATCTCGGCTGCGGCTCTGGTCTTGTCGCCATCGCTGCCGCCAAAGCCGGCGCGCGCAGCGTCACCGCGATCGACATCGATCCTTACGCAATCACCGCAACCGAGCTCAACGCCGCCGCAAACGACGTCACCATCGCGGCCATCTGCGCGGACATTCTCTCCGGCGATCCGCCAGCCGCCGATCTCATTCTCGCCGGCGATCTCTTCTACGACCCCGACCTCGCCGGCCGCGTCATCGCATTCTTCGATCGCTGCCTGACAGCGGGCGTCGAAATACTCGTCGGCGATCCCGGGCGCGCGCCACTGCCGTTAGATCGTCTTGATCCGGTCGCCGAATATCCCGGCTTCGACTTCGGGGATGCGGCAGGCTCGGCCCGCATGAACGCCGTCTTCCGCTTCGTGGCCGCACACTAGGGCAGGCGGCGGCGTCAAAGCAGCCCCGCACGCGCCTTCAAAACCCGAAGTTGACGGCCCGTCGCGGCTCCCTTAAACCCCGCGCTCTTCTACCCCCGTGCCCGGATGGCGGAATTGGTAGACGCACCAGCTTCAGGTGCTGGCGCTCGCAAGGGCGTGGAGGTTCGAGTCCTCTTCCGGGCACCAAGCTTTGCGCGATGCGCCGTGCCTGGCGCGCTCTTAGGCGCAACTAGGCAAGGTCTGCGATGCAGATTGACCTCCACGGCCCAGGCACATTCGCGGTTGATGTCGTTGGCGTCTCGCGGCGTCAGAGCGTGCTTGCGGCCATCGTGGATCGGCAAAGCCGCCGCGGCCGCACGGTGACAATCGATGCGGTTCTAATTCTGGAAGACTCAAACCCGCACGACGCCAACGCGGTTCGTATCGAGATCGAAGGCGAACTGATTGGCTATCTCTCGCGCGACAACGCCCGCCGCTATCGCGCCGATCTTGCCGCCGCCGGCCAACCACGCGTGACCGTGTGCTGCAAGGCCCGCATCGTCGGCGGCTTTGAAACAGAGAGTGGCGAGCGCGCGCATTTCGGCGTGCGCGTCGATCTGCCGCCGATGGACGCGTGAATACGCTGCGCAAACACGCGCTCGATGTCGCCGCCTTCATCTGGGGCGTGGCTGAGGCGACGCTATTCTTCTTCGTACCGGATGTTCTTCTAAGCTACATCGGTCTCAAGCGCGGCGCAAAAGCCGCCGCGCGCGCCTCCTTCATCGCTGCCGTTGGCGCGAGTTGCGGCGGCGCCATCATGTATCTTTGGAGCGCGCACGATCCCGCCGCCGCGCGCGCCGCTGTGCTCGCCGTGCCCGCGATCAGCGAAGCGATGGTCGCGAGCGCACGACAGGGCATGTCGGAAAATTGGTTCCTCGGCACTTTCCTCGGACCGCTTACCTCCACGCCGTTCAAAGTCTTCGCCATCCTCGCGCCGCACGTCGGCGCATCGGCGCCGGCGTTCGCGCTCGCGGGCGTCGCCGCGCGGCTGCCGCGCTTCCTGATCGTCTCGATCGGCGCTTCGCTGATCGGGCGCGCCTTGAGCCGCTGGCTCGGCGAACGGCCGCTACTTTGGCTCCTCATCGGCGCATGGCTCTTATTCTACGCTGTATTTTTCGCTCTAATGCCGAACTGACGCAGCCGTGAGCCTTGGCGTTTTGCCCGGGCGCCTATACCTAGCGGCGTTGAAATGACGCCTCGCGACCGCATCCGAAATTTTTCAATCGTGGCCCACATCGACCACGGCAAGAGCACTTTGTCCGACCGGTTGATTCAGGAGACAGGGGCGCTCAGCGCGCGTGAGATGACTGAGCAAGTCCTGGACTCGATGGATATCGAGAAGGAACGCGGGATCACGATCAAGGCGCAGACGGTGCGGCTGGACTACAAGGCCAAGGATGGGAACGACTACGTTCTCAACCTGATGGATACCCCCGGGCACGTTGACTTTGCCTATGAGGTCAGCCGGTCGCTGGCGGCGTGCGAGGGCGCGTTGCTGATCGTGGACGCGAGCCAAGGCGTGGAAGCGCAAACGCTGGCGAACGTGTATCAGGCGCTGGATTTGAATCTTGAGATCGTGCCGGTGATCAACAAGATCGATTTGCCCGCGGCTGAACCGGAGCGGGTGAAACAGCAGATCGAGGATGTGATCGGCCTCGACGCCAGCGACGCGGTGCTCGCATCGGGCAAGACCGGCGAAGGCATCACCGACTTGCT
>JADLHI010000320.1 GCA_020848895.1 Hyphomonadaceae bacterium | reverse complement strand
TTTCTCGCACGCTACGCGCGCCTTAAGCCTTGAGCCGATTGATCAACGCCAACAGGGCCGGGGTGCGGCGGGCGCCTGTTTTCCCAAATACCGCTTTTATCTGAGCGCGCACTGTCGCAACCGAAGTCTGTCTAAGCTCGGCGATTTCGTTCGGTGATTGACCTGAAGAAAGTGCAATCGCGATGTCAATCTCTGCGTCCGTCAAGCCATAGAGCCGGCGTAATCGTCCCCCTGTTTTATTTGATGAAACGTTGCGTTCGTCCAGAATCGTTACGAGACAGCTGGCCGAAGAAGAAAGCCTGACGATTGGATTGTCGCGGGCCAATGGCGTTGCAACCAAGATTGCGCTTTGCCCGCACGGTCGCCGGGCGAGGAATTCGCTCCCCATGTGCCATCGCGTTGACCAGGCGCTGTCGCCGATGCGCTCGATGTGCGCATCGAGTTCGCGCTGTGCTTTGAGATCGTACAATGCGAGACGGTCGGCGCGGACTGCAAAGCCGTTATTGGCGACGGCCTCGATGCGCCCTGCCTCGTTCATGTGAAGAATTTCACCGTCTCTTGAGAGCACGAAACACGGTGTCGCCAGTATATTATAAGCATCTATTGCGTCTGCCGAAGTCGTCCGGCGGGGTGGCGCGTCCAACAGAATGGCAAGCGCGCGCCGAAGGTGCGGAAGCAGGTCGGAAAATCGGCGGACGTCCGAGTTGGAAAAGTGCGGACGAGGGTTGCGCCGGTAGTAGTTGAGGATCACAGCGCGGCCCGATCCTTCCTCGGGTGTTCGCACCATGCTGAATATGCCTGACGTGATATCGAGGGGGCGACCATTTCTTGCCAGAATTCGTTTTGTGCACGCTCTGCAACGGGCATCAAATCATCAAGCAGAAACGCGCCCGGCGTTTGACCCGTCGCGATCGCACGCAACGTGAACTCGGCTTTCCCTGCGTGCTTTGGATAGTGCGCCAGAATGGACGTCAGGTCGAAGCCGTAAGCGAACAAGCCAACCGCCTGACTGCCTGGCAGGGAGGGTGAAGTCATCATCCCAAGATCCGCTTCGAGCCAGTCTCCTATCAGCCGGACCGCCTTGCTCCAGGTCTCCGGAGCAGAAATGGTCTCATATATCGAGCGAATGACGGCCTCGGTGTGATCGGCGACGTTACTTTCCACGCGATGCCTCCCCACGCGCTGGGTAGCGATTGCTGCGCATACGATCATACGATGCGGGGCGTTGATAGCCAATTTGGAGGATGACGGAGGCGAGCGGTCGGTGTTGAGTTCTCCGCGACTTCACGGGCGGTGCGGTGGCAGGGCGGGATGATGCGTAATTCCAGGTGGTTGTCACTTGCGCTCGTGGCGCTCGCGGCGATGTTTGTCGCGCCCCCGCCGCCGGCTCGCGCGGACGAATGCAGTGAGCTGGCGGCCGCCATCCGCCAACTCGATCAGCAAATCGCCAATATGGGAAGCGCAGGCACATCGGGCGGCGGGTCGACAGGCCAAGCAGGCGCGCTGCGCGACGCCCGCAACAATTATCAGAATGCATACAACGCCATGAACTGCGCCAATGGCGGATCAAATCAGTCCTATCAGGCGCCGCAACGGAACACTGGCATGGATGCGCTGGTGCTTGGCGCTGGCATTCTGGACAACATGATCAACGCCCAGCGTGAGCGCGATCGGCAGGATGATTTGAGGCGCGAGGCCGAGCGCCGTCGCGCGGAAGCGGAACGTCAGCGCCAGGAGGCGGAAACAAATCTTGCTATTCAGCGCGCCAGAGAAGCTGACGCCCGCATGCGCAACGCGACCGCCAATCCCTTCGATGGGGCCGGCGCTGGAGGCAATCCGTTTGGCACATCTTCCACCAATGCCGCTGACCGCATCATGGATGCGCATACGCGGGCGATTGTGAACGATCTTTCTTCCCACGGAATTTCGGGATGTCCGACGTCCGAGGCGGTTGTCGGATATTGTAGGTTTCGACCTCCATGGTGGGCGGAAAGCTATCGAACCTACTCGCCCGAAACATGCGCAAGCTACGTAAGCGCCCAAATGTCGAGCACGCCGGCGTGCGAGCTTCAGTACAGAGCCACGCTCCGGCGCAGCCAGAACAGTGTGCGCGATCAGGCGGAGACCGCCCGCGAGCAACGTTCGTGCGCGGAAAATCCGTTTGCCGAGGGCTGTTAGAGGTTCACCGGGAACGGTTGTGCCGTGAAAGGCACGCCAATTGAGCGAGAGTGGACGCAAGGAGGGGGTGATGCGTGTCGTTATTGTGATGTTGCTTTTCTTGCTGGGTGTGGAGCCGGCTCTGGCCCAGCAAACACAGGCAGATCGCTGCAACGTGGAGATGTTTCAACGTCGCGTGAGTGAGCATACCACCGAATTCAACTACGCATTCTATCTCTCGCTGATTAATGAAAGTAACTACAGCGCGGCGCAGCTCAGCGCCGGCGCCCGCGTCGACATCGCTGGTCGGGGTTTGTTTGCTGGCGACTGGAATGATTTTCGCACGCGGCGCTCGAGTTATTTTGAGGAAATCAATTTTTCGACCGTCCAGTCCAGCGCGCGTGACTACGCGACCTCGTATCTCGATGAGATCGGTGCGCGCGCTTACCGGGAATGCATAACTGGCAATCATAACTTAGATCTGCTCGCCTGGATTGAAGGCGGTCAGTCGAACGAATTGGTCACGGTCAATGTACAGTTCCTGTCACCGGTGCGATTGCAGGATCAGACGCTGACGCTCGACTTCTATAATGCAACCCTGCGCTATGGCGGACGCCGCTATGACGATATTCTGGTGTTACCTGACATCGCGACAGGCACGGTGAGCTTCACCTTTCGGCGTCAGTTAGACAAGGAATTCCGTCTGAGTGTTTCGATGCCGGGACTTGCCTCGCAGTTGATCGCGCTGCCGCCCCAACCGCGGCGGATCGAGGTTGAGCGCGAGCGCCTGGTGCTTCGCGAATTCGAAACGCGCAACATTACTTACGATGAAAACGCTACATTTGGCGCTGTTTCCTACCTGGTCGCGGATGAGGGCTGGTCGCTAGTGCGCGGCAGTGATCGTGCGGTTGCTCATTATGAGCGTCACAACCAAGCATGCTTTCAAGCTGAGCGACAGTCGGCGAGCGAACGATTGGTCGCCTGGCAGGTCAGCCTCGCTGTTGACCCCGGGCATTTCTGTGCAGTGGGTTGGCGACTCGAGGCCACGGAGAGGAGAACCTTCGACCTCTACGTGTTTGGGGCAGATCAATGAACACGATGCATAATGGGAAAGGTCGATTTCATGCGTTGCGCGTGTGGCTGCTCGCAGCGGCCACGCTTTTGGTGTGTCCAGAGGCAAGAGCGCAGATAACGCCAGAACAGCAGGCGGAAATTGAGGCCTATGTCACTGCGTCCAACGTTCTTGCAAACGCGTACGCAGCGGGTCCTAGGCGCGAGCCCTACGCTGAGGAGAGAGAACGCTCCCAGCGATTGTCCGTTGACCAGCGTGCGCAAGCTCAGGCTCTTTTCGCCTCGGCGTTCACGCTCTGGCAGGCCGGCGACTATGAACCCGCCGAAACCGGCTTTCGGCGGGGGCTTGCGATTGATCCCGCCAACGGCGCAGCAAATTTCTACCTTGGCGACATTCTATATCGCCAGATGGATTTCGGAGGCGCGCACGCGCGCTTCAGCCGGACTGTCATTTTTGCACCTAATTCGCCTGAGGCGCTGAGGGCAGAGGAACGCCCGACTACTTCGGTCTTCGCGGTAAGCACTGAAACGCCGATCGTGTTTGCGCCAGCAAGTCCCCAGGTTGCGTTTCGCGACTGTGCCCAGTGTCCTGAGATGATCACAATCCCTGCGGGGGAGCTGAGTTATGGCGATCATACGCTTGCCATTGCTCCATTCGCGGCGGGGCGTTTCGAGGTAACGTTTGATGAGTGGGCGGTGTGTGTTCGTGGTGGTGGTTGCACGAGCAATCCCTCGCCGTCGGACGAAGGCGCAGGGCGGGGTAGTCGTCCCGTGATCCATGTCAACTGGAACGATACGCAGGAATATGTGCGCTGGCTTAGCGTTGCCACTGGAAACACTTATCGTCTTCTGAGTTCGGCAGAATGGGAGTTTGCGGCACGCGCTGGCACCTCGACCAGATTTTCTTGGGGCGACAACGATCCTGTCTGTGTGACCACGGCGCGCAATGGCGCGCAGGCTGACTGTTCTTTTCAGACGCGGCCGGTTGGATCATTTCGTGAGGCAAGAAATGCTTTTGGCCTTTTCGATGTGCACGGCAATGTTTGGGAGTGGGTTGAGGATTGCGGCACACCAGTTGATTGCAGTGTGCGCGTGATGCGCGCGGGGGCGCGTTCACCAACCGACCGCGATTTGTAGATTGGGCGCAGATAATGACCACATCGCAGGACACAAGGGGAAATCTCGACAACGATAAAGGTTTCCGCGTCGCGAGAGTTATCTAGTTTCGCGAGGTCTGTCGCCTCCGAAAACCCAAAATCACCGAACCCGCCGATTGACCGGGCCGCATCTCGGCGTCCGGGTGCACGTCTAGTTCATCGCTGCCTCCATTGATGTGACCCCCGCTCTTTATCCCGCGGGACTGGTCCGGTCGTCATCGAACGCTCCCGATGAGCGCTCTTCAGGGCACGCAGGCGCCGGCGGTCCATATTTTCAGGACGCACACACCAAATCTATCCCACAGAGTCTGGCGCGTTCTCGTTGAAAACAAACGCTCCCGAAAAAATCTATCCCACACCTCGACGCCGCGCGTAGGATTGCCCCGTTCTCACACGGGAGGGTTTCGAAGAGCTCCGAAACTTTGAAATGTGAGCGCGGCGGTCGGTGTGAATTGCTCGTTGGGGATGCGAACCGCGAGGTCCAAGCGAGGTCGGACTCTCTTGCACACGGAAC
>JADLHI010000319.1 GCA_020848895.1 Hyphomonadaceae bacterium | reverse complement strand
TAGCGAAGCTGTTCGCGGATGGCGCCTCGCGGCTGAACGAGAAAATGCAGCTTGTCGCCGTTTCGGCGCGCAATGCAGGGCAGGACCGCGGCGTCGATCTCGGCGGTTATCGCTGGTTCGACGATCCGGTGGCGCTGGCGTCCGATGCCAGCGTCGATGTGTTCGTTGAACTGATTGGCGGCGCGGAGGGTGTGGCGAAGGCCGCCGTGGAAGCAGCGCTCGGGCGCGGGGCGCATGTCGTGACGGCGAACAAAGCGCTGTTGGCCGTGCACGGAACGCAGCTGGCGGCGTTGGCCGAAAGCACGGGTGCGAAGCTCTTGTTTGAAGCCGCCGTCGGCGGCGGCGTGCCGATGGTCAAGGCGCTGAAGGAGAGTGTCGCCGGTTCGCGCGCAAGCAGCGTCGCCGGTATTCTCAACGGGACGTGCAACTACATCCTCACCGAGATGGAAAGCTCCGGCCGCTCGTTCGAAGCGGTCCTCGCTGAAGCCCAGAGCATGGGCTACGCCGAAGCCGATCCGACAACCGATGTCGGCGGCTTTGACGCAGCGCATAAGCTCACCATTCTTTCAGCGATCGCGTTCGGTACGCGGCCGGACTACGACCATGTGCGCATCCAGGGCATCGAGCGGGTGACGCTGACCGATATCCGCCTCGCGGCGAAGCTTGGCTATCGCATCAAGCTCATCGCCAAGGGCGCGCTGAGCGATGGCGCGGTCGAGATGCATGTTCGCCCCGCTTGTTTGTCTTATGATCACCCGCTCGCCAGTGTCGGAGGATCGCTCAACGCGCTGGTGGTGGATGCGGAGCCTTCCGGGCAGCTGACCTTCATCGGCCGGGGCGCGGGCGAGGGGCCGACGGCGGCGTCGGTGGCTTCCGATCTGATCGATCTTGCCGAAGGCCGTGCCGGCTTTGCGTTTGGCAGGCCGCTTGCGCAACTTGCCGCCGCGCCGCGCGCGACGCCGGCGGAGCGCGGGCGCTATTATCTGCGCTTGCTGGTGAAGGATCGTCCCGGCGTCGTCGCCGCGATCTCGGATTGTCTCGCGCGCGAGGAAATTTCGATCGAAAGTTTCCTGCAAATGCCGGTGCACGATGGCCCAGCCGTGCCGATCGTGCTCACCACGCAAACCTGCGCGCGGACGAGGATGGAAGCGGCGGTGCGGGCCATTGAGGCGCTGGACGTTGCTTCGGAAGCGCCATTCGTGATGCCTGTCGAGCAAGCTGGGCGTCCCTGGAGCCGCTCATGAGCAGCGTGATCACTGACGACCTGGCCCTGGCCGTTGCGCGCGCGCCGATCAATGCCGCGATCGCCGCTGCGCGTTTGGTTGGCCGCGGCGATGAGCGCGCGGCGGATCAAGCGGCCGTCGACGCAATGCGCGCGAGCTTGAACGCGCTGGCGATACGCGGGCGCGTAGTGATCGGTGAAGGGGAGCGCGACGAAGCGCCGATGCTCTATGTCGGTGAGACTGTGGGCGTCGGCAAAGGTCCGGAACTCGATATCGCGCTCGATCCGCTTGAGGGCACGACGCTCGCGGCAAAGGCCAAGCCGAACGCGCTGGCGGTGATTGCGATCGCGCCGAAGGGCGGGCTGCTGCACGCACCGGATACGTACATGGACAAGATCGCGGTGGGTCCCGGCTATGCGGACGGCGTCGTTGATCTCGACGCGAGCATTGAAGACAACGTGAAAGCGTTGGCGAAGGCCAAAGGCGTGAGCGCCGAAGAGGTTGGCGTTTGCGTGCTGGATCGTCCGCGTCATGGCGCGATCATCGAAGCGTTGCGCAGCGCCGGTGCGCGCGTGCATCTGATCGGCGACGGCGACATTGCCGGCGTCATTCACTGCACCAAGCCGGAGACGGGTATCGACATGTATGTCGGTTCGGGCGGCGCGCCCGAGGGCGTGTTGGCGGCTGCGGCGTTGAAATGCGTCGGCGGGCAATTCCAAGGACGCCTGGTCATCCGCAATGAAGAAGAACGCGCGCGCGCCGTGCAGGCGGGTATCGAAGACTTGAAGCGCCGCTACGATCTCAACGACCTCGTCCTGGGCGATGCCGTGTTCATCGCGACGGGGGTCACCGGCGGTTCGTTGCTGGACGGCGTGCGCTTCGCCGGCGGGGCGGTGCATTCGCACACGTTGATCCTCAATGCCGCGACGAAGGCGATTTCCGAGCTTCGCATTCGCCAGCCGGTTTAGGCTGAGGCCGGGCTAAGCTGGGGACAGCGGCCTTCTAGCGGCCACATCCTGTGCGATGCTGAAGCGGATGAGAGTCGATTCGGACCCGAAAGCATGAGCGTCGCGCTGAAGCTTGAACCGAGCGCCGCTTTCCTTGGCGTTGAGCGCTCGATCACGGGACGTCGCTGGCGCACGCGTGAGGCCGATCTTGGCTTGGTGGAAGCGCTGCGCCGCCGGTTTTCGTTGCCGGAAATCGCGGCGCGGCTGATGGTCGTGCGCGGCATCGGGCTGGACGATGCGGAAGCGTTTTTGTCACCGACGCTGAAAACGCATTTTCCCGATCCCTCGTCGTTCGCTGACATGGATGAGGCCGCGCGCGTCATCGAAGATGCGATCGTGCACGGACGATCGTGCGCGGTGTTTGCCGATTATGACGTCGATGGCGGATCGAGCGGCGCGCAACTGGTGCGCTACTTCCGCGCGCGCGGCCGCGAACTGAAAATCTACGTGCCGGACCGGATGAAGGAGGGGTATGGCCCTTCGGCTTTGGCGTTCGAGCGGTTGAAGGCTGAGGGCGTCGATCTCGTCATCACCGTCGATTGCGGCGCGGCGGCCGAAGGCCCGCTCAACGCCGCGGCGGAGATGGGCCTCGACGTTGTCGTGCTCGATCATCACCTCATGGCGGGGCCGCCGCCAAAGGCGCGCGCGGTGGTCAATCCAAATCGGCTCGACGATACCTCGGCCCAAGGGCATCTGACCGCCGCTGGCGTGGTGTTGGTTACGCTGGCGGCGGTGAATCGCGAAGCGCGGCGGCGTGGCTCGCCGGGCTCGAACCATTTGCCCGATCTGATGCAGATGCTCGATCTTGCGGCGATTGGCACGGTCTGCGACGTGGCGCCGCTGACGGGTTTCAATCGCGCCATCGTTTCACAGGGGCTGAAGATTCTGCGCAACGGCAAGAATATCGGCTTGGCGGCGCTGGCGGAAAATGCGGGCCGCAAGGGTTCGGCCACCGTCTATGATTTCGGCTTCATTCTCGGGCCGCGCATCAATGCCGGCGGCCGCGTGGGTGACGCATCGCTGGCGACACGCTTGCTCTCGACGGAAGACCCGGAAGAAGCAAACGACCTTGCAGCGACGCTGGAGGCGCTGAACCAAGAGCGCCGCGCGCGCGAGGCGGAGATGCTGGCTGAAGCGGAAATGGCGGCGATCGCGGAAGCCGAAAAGCGTTCAGTTGTGATCGTTGGTTCGCATCGTTGGCATCCAGGTGTGATCGGGATCGCGGCGGGGCGTTTGAAGGATCGGCTGAGCAAACCGACAATCGTGCTTGGCGGCGTCACCGAGCATGAGCCGGCGAAAGGCTCTGGCCGCTCGACGCCAGGCGTGAACCTTGGCGCGGCGGTCGCGGCGGCAAAGGAAGCGGGGCTGCTCATCAATGGCGGCGGTCACGCGGCTGCGGCGGGGCTTACGGTTGAGTGGGAGAAGGTCGAGGCCCTGAAGGATTTTCTCTCCGCCAAACTCGAACCGGAACTTGCGGCGGCGGCGGGCGAAGCGCGGGCGCTGACGGTCGATGCGATGGGCGGCGTGGGCGCGGTGGATGTCGGTTTGATCGACGCGCTCGAAAGCATTGGGCCGTACGGGCAGGGGCACCCTGAGCCCTTGCTGGCGCTGACGGATGTGCGCGTGTGTTTTGCCAAGTTGGTGAAGGAAGAGCACGTGCGCTTCACCCTTGAGGATGCGCGCGGCGCGCGCGTCAGCGGCATTGCGTTTCGGGCCATGAAGAGCCCGCTGGGCGAGGCGTTGTTCAAGAAAGACGTGCTCTATCACGCGGCGGTGCGGGTGAAGAAGAACGAGTGGAATGGCAACGTTCGCGCCGAAGTCGAGATCGTGGACCTGGCCGAGGCCTAGCGCGCCGGGGTTTCGCGCGAAATGACGGCCGGACTCCGGAATTGTGTCGGTGCGCCCTCAGCAGCCCAAAGGCCCGACCGATCGTCGACCCCGCTTGCCAGCCCCGCCGGGCGCCTCTATATGGCCGCTTCCCGCGAAACTCGGGTTCCGCGGGCCCTTCGTCTATCGGTTAGGACGCCTGGTTTTCAACCAGGAAAGAGGGGTTCGACTCCCCTAGGGCCTGCCACTTTCCCGCCCGCCGCCGCATGCTAAAGAAGCCCCACTTCAGGGGACCCCGCATGTCTTTGATCACCGCATTCCGCGCCGCCGCACTCGCCCTGTTGCTCACAACCGGCGCCTGCGCGCAGCAGGGCGCCGAGACGACCACTGGGGCGAGCATCGGTCCGCAAGCGCCTACCGAAGCGCTCACCATCGACACGCATGGCGGCGAAGTGCGGCTCAACGTGGAAATCGCCGACGACGAAGCTGAGCGCAATCAAGGCCTAATGTTTCGCGAGCCGCTGCCGGACGATCGCGGTATGCTTTTTCATTTCCAGACGCCCGAGCATGCAAGCTTCTGGATGCACAACACGCCCTCATCGCTCGACATCATCTTTATCGGCGTTGACGGGCGCATCCTGAACATCGCCGACCACACCACGCCGTATTCGGACGCGCCGGTGCCGGCGGCGGGGCTAACGCGCGGTGTGTTGGAGATTCGCGCGGGGCGCGCGGCGGAACTAGGCCTGCGGCCAGGCGACCGCGTGCACCACCGCATTTTTCCTGGCTGACAATCGATCTCGCTAGCGCGAGCGATTATTGGTCGGGGCGGCGGGATTCGAACTCGCGACCCTTAGCTCCCAAAGCTAATGCTCTACCAGGCTGAGCTACACCCCGACTGGGGCGCGCTCTTGCCACGCAACACCGCGAGCCGCAAGCGATGCCGGCGCCGCGACTGGCCTGAGCGGCGCCTGGACAAGCGCCGCCGTCCAGCGCGTAGTTCCCCAAGTTAGGGAGAACCGCACCATGGATGCTTCGAAGCTCATGTTCAAAGACCGCCTGATGGCCGGTGAGCGAATTCTTGTGACTGGCGGGGGATCGGGCCTCGGCAAGGAGATGACCGAGGCGTTCGTGAAGCTGGGCGCTGACGTCTATATCTGCGGGCGCCGCGGCGACGTGCTGCAGGAAACCGCCAGCGAGATCATGGGCAGGCACGGCGGCAATGTCTGGCCGATCGCGTGCGACATCCGCAACGCCGAGGCGATCGACGACATGGTCGATCAGATTTGGGCGACGGGCGGGGCGCTGACCGGGCTTATGAACAACGCGGCCGGCAATTTCATCTCACGCACAGAGGACCTCTCGCCGAAGGGCTTCGATGCAATCGCCAACATCGTTTTCCGCGGTTCATTCTATGTCACGCACAACATCGGCAAGCGTTGGATCGCTGAAGGCAAAAAAGGCAGCGTTTGCTCGATCGTTGTCACCTGGGTGTGGAACGGCGGCCCGTTCACCGTGCCGTCGGCGATGTCGAAAGCCGGCATCGACATCATGACGAAATCGCTGGCGATCGAATGGGGCCGCTACGGGATCCGTCTCAACACAATCGCGCCGGGACCATTCCCAACCAAGGGCGCATGGGAGCGTCTATCGCCGGGCAATGATGCGGCGACGGCAAGCGCCAACTCCGGCGCCGGCAATCCCTCGATCCACGGTCGCATCGGGCAGATGCACGAACTCTGCAACCTCGCCGTCCTGCTGATGGCGCCTGGCGCTGAGTACATCAACGGTCAGACCATCGCGATCGACGGCGGTCAGCATTTGCTGAACGAAGGCGGGTTCTATGGCCGGTTATCGCAATGGGGAGATGGCGAGTGGGCGGCGGCGCGCGATGCGATCAAAGGCGCCAACGAGCAGGATCGCGCCCGGCGCACGACATAAAAGCGTACGGCGCGCTTCCCTAAAGAAGCGCGCCGCTCTCATCCTACGCTCGTGCGCGCCTTACGGGTAAGGGTCGCCGTTTTCGTAGAAATAGCGTCCAGATTGCGGGTCTTGGAAATAGTAGCGACCGGTGTTGCGGTCATAATGTTGGCGCGTGTTGACCCGGCTTTGGCCGGCGCCGCAACCGCCATCGCGCACGCATCCGGCATAGGCGCCGCCAACCGCGCCGATTGCCGCGCCGATGAGCGCGCCTGATTCCGCGTCGCCGTCGCCGACATTGTTGCCAATTACAGCGCCAGCGACGCCGCCAAGCACCGCGCCGGTCGCGGCGCCGCGTTCGACGTTGCCGGTTTGCGTGCAGGCCGCCGCCAGCAGGGCGGCCGACGCCATACATCCAATGAGCGCTAAGCGCATAAAGCGAACTCCTTCAAAGCTGATGCCCTGAAACGCGGTCCGCCCGTCGGTGTTCCGGCCAAACCTCTAAATGGCGCGGCTGTCACGCAGTTTGGAAAGTTCCATATCGCTCAAGCCGAGCAATTCGCGCAGCACTTGCGCCGTATCATGGCCGAGCGCAGGCGGCGCAAGGCGTGTGGTCGGCGGCGTCGCGCTCATGCGCACTGGATTGGCGGCGAGCTTAACGCTGACGCCATCGGTGCGCGTCGCGGTTTCGACGGCGCCGCGCGCGATGACCTGCGGATCGGCATAGACTTGATCGAGCGTATTGATCGGACCGCATGGCACATCGGCCGCCTCAAGCGCTTTGATCCACTCTGCCGTTGTTTTCGCGCGCATGATTGGCGAAAGCGCTTCGGTCAGGGCTTGGCGATGAACGACGCGTTCTTCGTTGGTGTTGAAGCGCGGATCGTCGGCGAGCGCGACGCCGGCGGCCCGGCAGAAATCGTGAAACTGGCCGTCGTTTCCAACGGCAAGAATGATGTGCCCATCGGCTGTCGCCAGCACTTGATAGGGTGCGATCGAAGCGTGTTGATTGCCGAGCCGCTGCGGTTTTTGGCCAGAGACGAGGTAGTTGGCGCCCAGATTGGCGAGCATCGCGATCTGGCAATCCAGCAGCGAAACATCGAGGTGCTGGCCTTCGCCGGTGCGTTCGGCGTGGCGCAACGCGGCGAGGACGCTGGTGACAGCGTACATGCCGGTGAAGAGATCGGCGACCGCAACCGCGCTCTTCATAGGCTCGCCGTTCGGTTCGCCGGTGAGGCTCATCAGGCCGCCCATGCCCTGGATGATGTAATCGTAGCCCGGGCGCTTCGCGTAAGGCCCGGTCTGGCCGAAGCCAGTAATGGAGCAATAGACAATTGATGGATTGATCGCCGCGATGGAGGCGTAGTCGAGGCCGTATTTCTTCAGCCCGTCCGGTCGAAAGTTCTCGACGAGAATCTGACAATGCGACGCGAGCTTGCGCACAAGGTCGGCGCCTTCCGGATGTGCGAAATCGATCGCGACCGACCGCTTGTTGCGATTGGCGGCCAGATAGTAAGCGGCATCGCCTTCACCATTGTCGAGGAAGGGCGGTCCCCAGCCGCGCGTATCGTCGCCAGCGCCTGGCTTCTCGATCTTGATAATATCCGCGCCGAAATCGCCGAGGATTTGGGTCGCCCACGGTCCGGCCAGCACGCGCGAGAGATCGAGCACGCGCACGCCGGCTAGTGAAGCTTTCGTCTCTGACATTCGCCGCCCTTCGCTTGCGCCGTTCCATGGTGGTGGTAGAGCGGCCCCATGAGCGAAGTCAAAACGCCAGTCGCCACAGGCGGCTGCCAATGCGGCAAGGTGCGCTATGCGCTGCATGTCGCGCCGCAGAACTCACACGTGTGCCACTGCCGCATGTGCCAGCGTGCGACGGGCGGGCTGTTCGCGGCGCTTGCGGGCGCTCCAAAAAATGAGTTCGCCTGGACACAAGGCGAACCGGCCGTCTTCGCAAGCTCCAACTTGGCCAGGCGCGCGTATTGCCGCGATTGCGGCACGCCGCTGTCGTTCAGCTACGATATGCCGGAAGCACGCTTCTATGTGACCATAGGCTCGATGGACGATCCGGGCAGTGCGCCGATCGTCATTCAGTACGGCGTCGAGAGCCGTATCGGGTGGGTCAAGTTTTGCGAGGATGTTCCGAGCGAAAAGACGGGCGGCGAAGACCCGAAGGCGCAGGCGTTTTTCGCCAAGATGGAAAGCCGTCAGCACCCATGAGGTCGCGTGCTCGCTCGCGCGTGCGAGCGCTCTACTACGGCCACACCCAAGGCGCGGTGCGCTTTCAAGGACTGCTGCTTGTCCTCGATCTTATGATCATCGGCTTTTTTATCGTCGGCCAATTCATTCACGATCTGCCCTGGTTCTGGATCGTGGACGCCGCGATTGCGGCATTCCTCGCCGTCGATCTTTTCGCGCGGCTCTTTGCACTCGGCAGCATTCGCCGTTGGTTGAAATACCCGATCACATGGGTCGACCTGTTGGTGCTGGCGACGTTGTTGTTTCCGGCGTTTCTGGCCAACTGGGGTTTCCTGCGCATCTTGCGCCTGTGGGGTGTGGTGCAGAGCGAGCGCTTCTGGAACGTGCTCGCGCGCGGGCGCTTCGATGACACGCAAGTCGAAGATCTCACCAAGTCGATCATCACGCTGGTGACGTTCATCTTCCTGGCGGCGGGCCTCACGCAAGCATTGTTCATCGGCGATCACCCGAAGCTCAATAACTTCGTCGACGCGATCTATTTCGTTGTCACCTCGCTCACCACGACGGGCTATGGCGACATCACCATCGACACCGCGTTCGGGCGCCTGTTTTCGGTGGCGCTGATGCTCACCGGCATCAGCCTTTTCTTCTCGATCGCGCAGAAGGTATTTTCGCCGCCGCAGAAGATCGTCGTGTGCTCGGTCTGCGGCTTGGATCGGCACGATCCGGACGCGCGATTCTGCAAAGCGTGCGGCGACCAGCTAACGGCGCCCTTGCGCGGACGCGCCGGTAAGGCCAGAGGAATGCCCCCAAAGCCGAAGCCGGCAGAGGGCAGTTAGCTCAGCGGTAGAGCGTCTCCTTTACACGGAGAGGGTCGGGGGTTCGATCCCCTCACTGCCCACCATCCT
>JADLHI010000318.1 GCA_020848895.1 Hyphomonadaceae bacterium | reverse complement strand
TGCGCGGTTGGCCTGGAAACCGGCCGCCACCGCCACGCGCGAGGTGAAGAACGTGAACCCACCCGACACCAGCACGCAGCGCGCGCCGTGCGCCGCCATCGTCTTCACGAATGTCGCCGCGCCTGGATTCAGGCGCACGCGCTCATCGTGGGTTTTCTGCAACGCATCGAGCGCCAAGCCCTTCAGCTTGCCGACGCGCTCGCGCAACGCCGGCTCGAACTCCAATTCACCTCGCATGGCGCGCTCTGTAATCGCCGCGATCTCCGCCTTGATGCCGGCGAAGTCCGCCAGCTCGTCCAGGCATTCTACATTGATGATTGTCGAATCCATGTCGGCGATAAGGAGCTTCTTGCGCCGCCCTTCAACGGGCACGAGCGCCCAATCCACCGGCAACTCCGCCACCGCCGCCGCGGCCTCCTGACGGAGTTCGCCATCGACGCTCTCATAAATCCACTGCGCACTTTCCCAGCCGCTCAGCACCTCAGGCGGCGGCAGTTTCCGGTTGAGCGCTACACGTCCCAACATCAACAACGCTTCGCGATACGCGGGCTTGTCCTCAGGCGAGGCGACGAAAACGAGGGCGTGTTGCATGGGGATTGGGACTAGGGCTTGGGGATTGGGTTGAGCTAGGAGCTACCGGCAAGCATGCTGGTGCGCCAGAGTGAAGGCGTGAGAAGCTAATTGTCGGGCGTCCCAATCCCCAGTCCCCAGCCCCCAATCCCCAAATCGCTGCTCATCATGGGGCCCACCGCCAGCGGCAAGTCCGCCTTGGCGCTGGCATTGGCTGAGCGTATCGGGGGCGAAGTCGTCAACGCCGACAGCATGCAGGTCTATCGCGACTTCCGCGTTCTCACCGCGCGCCCGACGGTAGAGGAGGAGGCGAGCGCCGCGCATCACCTCTACGGTCACGTCGACGCCGCCGAACGCTATTCCACCGGCCGCTGGCTCACCGACGCGCTCGCCGCCATCGCCGATATTCGTGCGCGCAACAAAACGCCGGTCCTCGTCGGCGGCACAGGCCTTTACTTCAAAGCGCTCACGCAAGGCCTGGCGGAGATGCCGAGCATCGATCCCGAACTGCGTACGGCGCTGACTGAGCGCATCGCGACCATGGGCGCGCCCGCGCTGCATGCCGAGCTCGCGCGTCTCGATCCACAAACCGCCGCCCGCCTCGAACCGAACGACGCTCCCCGCATCATTCGCGCGCTAGAAGTCATCGAAACCACCGGCGAGAGCATCACCTCTTTCCAAGCCAACACTAAACCGGCCCTCGCCGCCAACGAATGGCGCGGCCTCCTGCTCACACCTGATCGTGACGCGCTCTACGCCGCCATCAACGCGCGCTTCGACAAAATGCTGGAGCAGGGCGCGCTCGAAGAAGTCCGCGCCTTCGCCGCGCGCAAACTTGATCCGACCCTTCCGGCCACCAAGGCCCACGGCGCGCCGGCGCTTAGCGCCCATCTGCGCGGAGAAATGTCGCTCCAGGCCGCAACCGAAATCGGCCAGCGCGACACTCGCCGTTACGCCAAACGCCAATTCACCTGGATTGCCAATCAAATGCCGGATTGGCCGCGCATCAGCGCGCCTGGCCTTCCAGAACGGGTCGAAATGACCTTAGATGTACTGTCACAGGGGTAATGATGCGCGGGCTTATCTTGGCGTCGCTTCTCATTTTTGCGCCGATCGCGGCGGCGCAAGAGCTGCGCGGTCCGCAAGCCATGTATGTCGGGCCTGAGCCGGAATATCGCATGAGCATCGGCATCGCGCAGGGCGACGGCGAGCGCGCCACGATCCGCGCACGTCAGGAACTCGCGCCCGATTGTACCTGGGCCAGCGCGCCCGACGTGACTGTGCCGATGGACGCGATCGTCACGCTGCGCGATCCGGCCGCTGTTGGCGGCGCCGAACGCTACGGCGCGCTCTACGCGACGACTTACAGCGCGTTGGTCGCTTACCAGGGCGGCTCGCCGGCGCCCGAATATCACGGCTGCGTGCGCCGGCGGATGACAGAGCGAGCGCAAGGCCAATGAGCTGGGGCGTCAATGAATGGGTGGCGGTGCTCTCGGCGATCGTCGCGGTCGTTTCATTCGGCCTGAACTGGCTTGTCGTGCGCCGCCAGACGGAACTGCAATACGAGACGCTGCGCGCCGAGATGGACGCCGAAGTGATCGCCTGGACGCATGAGGCGATCGACCAGGTTTCACAAGCCATCGCGCTCGCGCGCGGCCGCGGCGCCACCTACAGCGTTGAAGAAATGCGGCGCTTATCGTTCGAAACGTGCCAGCGTCTCTCTTCGATCGCTGATCGCGGCAGGCTCTTCTTTCCGAATGAATCGCCGGAGACTCACGGCCGCGACAAAGAGACCGCATTTCAAGGCTACCGTCCGCCCATCCTCGACGCCGTCGTCTTTGCGTCGACGCGGATTGGCCGGCTCGAAACAGCTCAGACCGAACCCGACAAGGACGCCGCCGAATTTCTGGCCAAATGCCGTCGTTTGCTGGTCTCGGAAGCGCAGAACGCAATCGACCCGCGCCGCCGCGGCCAGATGTTGCGCCGCCTCGCCGTTGGCCGCTTGGACGACAAGACCTCCGCATACACACTGGCGGCGGAGCTTGGAGAGGGGCTTGAGAGTTTATATCCCGGCTATTTGTTGGAGCGCCGCGACGGCGCCTGGATCGCCAAACGCGAAGCCATCGCGCGCACGCGCTCCGAATAGGAATTGATCCATGAACATCCGTCGCTTCTTCATCGCTTTTTTCGGCGCCGTCGCTCTCGCATCGTGCGCGCCCGTGACGTCGCAAGCGGAGACAGCCGCCATGGACAATGTTGAAATCCGTCTCGCGCGCGGCGCCTGCTTCGGCTTTTGCCCGGTTTATAGCGTGACCATCAACGGCGCCGGCGAGGTCCATTACGAAGGGCGCAACTTCGTCAACATCGTCGGCCAACGCACAGCGTCGATCCCGACCGAGAACGTCGCGCGCCTCGTCGCGCGGTTCGAGGAGATCGGTTTCGAAAACTTGCAGGATGCATACCGCGCCGAGGTCACCGATCTGCCGACCTACACGGTCACGCTCACCCGTGACGGCCATACCAAGACCGTCGTCGATTACGGCGGCGTAAGCGCTGGCATGCCTCGCGCCGTGCGTGATTTGCAGGATGAGATCGACCGTGTGGCGGGAACCGCACAATGGGTCCTGCGCGACGGCCAGCCTGTGCGGGATAGGCCGCAGCCCTAAGGCTTCCGTTGCTGCGTCCGGCGCCCTAGACTCCAGGCGAATTGACGAGTTCAGGGTGGGGACCATGAAAACGCTTCGCGCCGCGGCCATGTGTGGCTTCGCACTTCTTCTCGCGGCGCCGGCGCTCGCGCAAAATCTGTCGCTGCGCGCGCCGCAATGGGCGCAAGCGCTCGTCGCCGCCGATGTGACGCCGACGACAGGCGGGCGCGCCATGATTGCCGCCGAAGGCATCGACATGGCGGTGCGCGTTACGCTTGCTTCGCCCAATGGCGGCATCGCTCGTGTCATCCGTTACGATCTTCGCGGCGAGCAAGGCACGCTCAATCTCCGCCGCTTCACCGGCCATCCTTCCACGGGCTGGTGGTTGTGGGGCGGGGATGCGCCGCGCATCACGCAAGTCACGCCCGCCCAGCGCGCTGAAATCGCTACGCTCACGCGCGCCGTCATGGGCGTAACCGGCAGCGTCGGCGGCGCCGAAGAAGTCTGCCAGGCCGGTGAGCAGGCCTATATCGAAGTCGCGCTCGCCGGCCGGGCCACCAGCTTCTCGCGCCCCTGCGTCGCCAATACGGACGTCGCTGGCCGCTTGGCGTTGCGCCTGTCCGAGATCGCCGGTTCGCGCACCGAAGAAGAGCTTTCACGCGCTGCCGTTACCGAATTGCTCGAAGCCGACCGCGCCTTCGCCGCCAAGGCCGCCGCCGATGGCGTGCCAGCCGCGTTCAGCCAATACGCCGCCGAAGATGCGCTCATCGTCACCAGCGACACGCTCTCGACAGGCCGTGCTGGCGTTGCCGTACGCTATCAAAACTGGCCGCAAGGCGCGCGTCTGGAATGGGCGCCGGAAACCGGGCGCGTGTCGGCGCGTGGCGACATGGGATGGACCTGGGGCAATTCCACCTACATCGCACCCGACGGCGCCCGCACGGCAGGGCGATACGTCTCTGTGTGGACGCGCGACTACGAAGGCAATTGGCGCTTCGCTTTCGACGCGCCGATCCGCTAGCCGGCAAATCCACCCTCAGCCAAAAACGCCAGCTCCTCAGGCGTGCTCTTGCGCCCGAGGATCGCGTTGCGATGCGGAAAGCGTCCGAAGCGCGCGATGATGTCGCGATGCAGCGCCGCGAACTTCAGATAGTTCGCGTCGCCTAGATTCGTGAACAGCGTCACGCAGCGCTCCTGCAACGCCAAATTCTCGGCGTGCTCCAGCGGCATATAAAAGAGGAACCTGAGATCGGTGTCGGTCGCCGCGTCGAACTGTTTGTCGAGCGCCCGAAGCGCAATCGCCTGCGCCAGGGCATCGGTCGCGAACGCGTGCGGACTTTTGCGGAAGATGTTGCGCGGAATCTGATCCAGCAGGATCAGCAGCGCGAGCGTACCTTCCTCATCCATCTCCCAGGCGCTGAGTTCGCCGCGCGCCGCCGCGTGATGCGCGTTCTCGAACGCTCGGCAGCGCCCGTCGAAGGTCTCGTCCTTCACGAACCAGAATTTCGGCCCCGCGTCGCGCCAGAAGCGAACAATCTCAGCCGCATTGGTCATGACTGTCTCCGTCGCGTCCTATCAATCCGGCCAAGGCGGCACTGGTTTTGTCTCTCCCGGCTCAAGCCCGCCGAGATGTGTGAGCACATCGGCGTAATTTGGATCGCCGGGTGCGTAAGTGAGCAGCGCATCGCCGACTGCGCCCCCTGAACTGGTCGCGCGCAGCTGAAGCGTGATGACCCGCTCCGCCGACATGGTGGCGACGCCGATGCTGGCGGGCGGCGCCTCCGGAACTGAGCTACACGCACAAATCAACGTCGCGGCAGCGAGGGAGGACCAATTGCGAAACATCTGACTCTCTTGTGCGCGACGTTATGGGCGCCGCAAGCGTGGCGCAATACCAGGGCGTGGTCTAGAGAACGCCTGGCCCGCGCGGGGCCGCGCCGGACCAGCGAGGACGCGGATGCAGGTTTTCTACGAGCGTGACGCCGATAGCAGTCTCATCCGCGCCCGAAAGGTCGCCGTCATTGGTTACGGCGCTCAGGGCCACGCCCACGCGCTAAACTTGCGCGACAGCGGCGTCGACGTCGTCGTCGCGCTCCACAAATCCGCGCGCCGCATGGCCGATGCAGAACGCGATGGCTTCGCGCCGATCGCCGTTGCCGAAGCCGCCGCCAGCTGCGACGTCCTCGTCATGTGCGCGCCCGACGAAGTGATGCCCGATCTCTACGCCGCCGAAATCGCGCCGCATATGCGGGCTGGGCAAACTTTGATGTTCGTCCATGGCTTTGCCTACCATTTCGGCTTCATCAAACCGCCCGCGGACATCAACGTCGTCATGGTCGCCCCCAAAGGCCCCGGCAAAGCCCTGCGCGAAGCCTTCACCAAGGGCGGCGGCTTGCCCGCCATCGTCGCCATCGCGCACGATACGGGCGGCGCAGAGGCGCTCGCATATTCATATGGCGCCGCAATCGGCTGTGGCCGCGCCGGGATGATCGCTTCAAGCTTCAAAATCGAAACCGAGGGCGATCTCTATTGCGAACAGGTCGTCCTCTGCGGCGGCCTCACGCATCTCATCCGCACCGCTTGGGAAGTCCAAGTCGAAGCCGGCACGCCGCCGGAGCTCGCGTACTTCGATTGCCTGCACGAAGTGAAGCTGCTTTCCGACTTGATCCACGAACGCGGCATCGCCGGCATGCACCTCGCCATCTCGAACACCGCCGAGTACGGCGAATACGTCACCGGCCCGCGCATCATAGATGCACACGTGAAAGACGCCATGCGCGCCGTGATGGCCGACGTCCAGTCCGGCAATTTCGCGCAACAATGGATGGCCGAGCACCGGGCAGGTGGGCCGAACCTGGCGAACATGCGCGAAGCCGCAGCGCAACATCCCATCGAAACAGCCGGCCGCACCGTGCGCGCGATGCTGGCCAAGTAAAGCTGGTTATTCTGGACCGCCGGCGCCCCCGCCGGCATCCGGTGTCCAAAACAACTCACACAGCCTGCCGCTTGAACCAAGCCGGCGAGGGCGCCGGCGGTCCAGGCGGGCGAAACGACCCAGGCACGCCGCGCACTAGCGAAGCGGGAACGGGACGATTAAACACCCGCCATGATGACCCGCATCGGCACGCCGCTCTCTCTCTCCGCGCTCCGCGTCATGTTTCTGGGCGGCGGCGAACTCGGCAAGGAAGTGGTGATCGAACTGCAGCGCCTCGGCCTCGAAACTATCGTCGTCGACCGCTACGCCAACGCGCCCGCCCAACAAGTCGCCCACCGCGCCCACGTCATCGACATGACCGATGCGAAAGCCCTGCGCGCGCTCGTCGAACAAGAGCGCCCGCACCTCATTGTCCCCGAGATCGAAGCCATCGCCACCGACGAACTCGTCGCCATCGAAGCCGACAAGCTCGCGACCGTGATCCCCACCGCGAAAGCCGCGCACACCACCATGAACCGCGAGCGCATCAGGGTGCTCGCCGCCGAGGACCTGAAGCTCCCGTGCTCGCCGTACGCCTTCGCGTCGTCGCTCGAAGAACTGCAAGCCGCCGTCGACAAAATCGGCTTTCCGAACTTCGTGAAACCGGTGATGTCATCCTCCGGCAAAGGCCAGAGCCGCCTCAAATCCCAAGCCGATGTCGCGCCAGCTTGGGACTACGCCATGAGCGGCGGCCGCGTGAAGCAGCCGCGCGTGATCGTGGAAGGGCAGGTGATGTTCGATTTCGAAATCACATTGCTCACCGTGCGCAGCGCCTCGGCCACGCACTTCTGCGAGCCCATCGGCCACGTGCAAGTCGATGGTGATTACGTTGAGAGCTGGCAGCCGCAGGCGATGAGCGCCAAGGCGCTCGCAGCAGCGCAAGATATCGCCGGCAAAGTCACGGAAGTGCTCGGTGGCTATGGCATTTTCGGCGTCGAACTGTTCGTCAAAGGCGACGACGTCTGGTTCAGCGAAGTCTCCCCACGCCCACACGATACCGGCCTCGTCACACTCGTCTCCCAAGTGCAAAGCGAATTCGCACTCCACGCCCGCGCCATCTTGGGCTTGCCCGTCGACACCTCACTTCGCGCCCCCGGCGCGAGCGCGGTGATCTACGGCGGCATGGAAGCGCAAGCCATCGCCTTCGAAGGCGTCGCAGAAGCGCTTAGCGTTCCCGAAACCGAGATCCGCCTCTTCGGCAAACCCGAAAGCTTCAAGAAGCGGCGCATGGGCGTCGCAGTCTCACGCGGCAAAGATACGGACGAAGCAAGAGCACGCGCAAAGACGGCGGCGAGTGCAGTCAAACCGGTTCAAGCCTAGCGTGCTCAGGTCTTTACGCTCGTGCTCTCCCGATAGGGAGAGCTGTCGTCGGCGCAAGCCGATGACCGAGAGGGTGGCGCAACTGTTTGCAAGCATGCGCGCCCACCCCTCCGCCACGTGCTCTCGCACGCGACACCTCCCCCTGGCGGGGGAGGACGAACAGTGAGCGTGAAACCCAAGACCTCCGACACCGAAGTCCGCGCCGTTTTCGCTGAGATCGTCAACATGACGCCGCGCGAGATCGAAGATTGGCATAAGACCGAAGCCTCCGCCTCCGTCGGCCAGGATTCAGGCGATGGCGTTTCCGTCGGCGTCAAAGCCGGCCAGCGCACTCTCCAGCTCTTGCGCATCAAGCGCATGCCCAACGCCGACGACATCAAGCACATGCGCCGCGTCATCAGCTTCATCAACCGCATGCTCAGCCAAAGCCCGCGCAAGAACCGCGAGACTTCGCGCTGGCGCTACGCGCTGATGAACTGGGGCCACGATCCGCTAAGGCTCACCGATTCCGACAGCCCCTGGCGCTAACGCGCGCTCCTCACCCGTTCCCGGGGCGATGCGGCACGCATCGAATGTCGCTTCGCGCCAATCCGGGAATGGGTGGTGTGGGCGCGTTTGATGTTCTAGCCTTGCAGAAAAAGGGAGCGCCGAGATGCCAACACCACAAAAGCCCATCAACTCCGGCTACGGCATGCGCACCGAAGCGCGTGACGCCACCGGCGGGCGCGATCTCACCGGCAAAGTCGCCATCGTCACCGGCGGCTATTCTGGGCTTGGCTTAGAGACCACCAAAGCGCTCGCCGTCGCCGGCGCCATCGTTATCGTGCCGGCGCGCTCCGCTGAAAAAGCGCAGAAAGCTCTCGCTGGCATCGCCAATGTCGAACAAGCCGCGCTCGATCTCGCCGATCCCAAGAGTATCGACGCCTTCGCCGCTGGTTTCCTCTCACGCACCAAGAAGCTCGACATCCTGATCAACAACGCCGCCATCATGGCGTCGCCCTTGATGCGCGATGCGCGCGGCTACGAAGCGCAGTTCGCCACCAACCATCTCGGCCACTTCCAACTCACCGCGCGGCTCTGGCCGGCGCTGAAAGCCGGCAGCGGCGCGCGCGTTGTCTCGTTGAGCTCCATCGGCCACCGCATCTGCCCGCCCGACCTCGAAGACCCGAACTTCGAGCGCACCGAATACAACAAGTGGATGTCCTACGGCCGCGCCAAGAGCGCCAACGCGCTCTTCGCCATCGGCCTCGACAAGCGCGGCGCGCCCCACAACGTCCGCGCCTTCGCCGTCCATCCCGGCGGCATCATGACGGACCTACAGCGCTACATGCCCGAAGAAGAAAAACGCGCCATGGGCTGGATCGATGCTGACGGCAAAGTCGATGAGCGCTTCAAGACGCCGTCGCAAGGCGCTTCCACCAGCGTCTGGTGCGCGACCAACGCACAACTCGACGGGCAGGGCGGCGTCTATTGCGAGGACTGCGACATCGCCGAACTCGTCCCGCCCGATCACAAAGCCTTCTCCGGCGTGCGCCCGTGGGCGATCGATCCGGTGCTCGCCGACAAGCTCTGGACGCTCAGCGAAAAGATGACCGGCGTGAAGTTCGACGCGACTTGAGCGACGGATCGGGCGCCCTCCCGCGTTCATAGCAGGTCATGTCCATGAACCGCCGCGCCTTCCTCGTCGCCAGCGCCGCCACGTGCCTCGCCACGCCCGCCGCCGCGCAAGTCTTCAACTTCGCCGCCGCCGCCGCGTACTCGGCCGAACGTCGTGGCGTCTCGATGCTCGCCATGCGCCGCGGCGAAGTCATATTCGAAGATTATCCCAACGAAGGCGGCGTCACGCGCGGCTGGGAACTGGCCAGCGGCACAAAGAGCTTCACCGGGGTCATGTGCGCCGCCGCCATCCAGGATCGTCTGATCTCATCGTGGGATGAACGCGCCGCTGACACGCTGACAGAATGGCGCAACGACGAGCGCCGCCGCATCACCATCCGCCACTTGCTCTCGCTCACCAGCGGCATCGGCGGCGGTCCTATCGCGCGCCCGCCTGCCTACGCTGACGCAATCGCGCAGCCGGCCGAAATGGCGCCCGGCGAGCGCTTCGCCTACGGCCCGACCCCATTTCAAATCTTCGGCGAAATTATTCGCCGCAAAACTGACGGCGACCCGCTCGATCATCTCACCCGCCGCATCCTCGCGCCGCTCGGCATCGAGCCCACGCACTGGCGGCGCGGCGCGGACGGCATGCCGCATATGCCTTCCGGCGCCGGCCTCACCGCACGGGATTGGGCGCGCTTCGGTTGGTTCGTGCTGCAAGGCGGCGAGGGCAGGGTCGATCGCGACGCGCTACGCGCGTGCTTCAGCGGCTCACGCGCCAATCCAGGCTACGGCCTCAGTTTCTGGCTTTTGCGCAATGGTCTCGTGCCGCCGGGCCGCAACGCCGGCATCGAGATCGACACCGCCCTGTCCGAACACTTCGGCGGCATCTCGATGGCGGCAGGCGCTGGCAATCAGCGTCTTTATCTCGTTCCCGCGCTCGATCTCGTCATTGCGCGCCAGGCCACGGGCATCTTGCAAGCCCTCATGCGCCGCGACAGCGGCCCGCACTGGTCCGACGCCGAATTCCTGCGCTTGGCGCTTGGATCGATCGAGCTTCAGTAACCCGCGGCCGCCGCCAGCAAGCGCGACGTGACGCCGTAAGCGTAAGACCGCGCGCCCACCGGCCGGCACGCGCCCGCAAAATCGTGATACTCAACGCAGGCCACGCGCCCATCGACGATCAGCAGATGCACCCAGCCCGGCGTGCCGCCATTATAGGTGTATTCACTATAGACGAGCCGGTCGCGCCCATTGCGCGCTTCAACGCGCGTGTTGCGCACGCTGCCGCGATCGTAGCGATTGAACATCCAGCCCCATGAATCGCGCGTGATAATGCGATCCATGATCGCGTCCATCTCGCTCATGGAACTCGCGGCGCGATACACCACCGGCCCAGCATAGGCCTCGCGCACCCGGATCCGCGCCGCCGGTTCGATCTTCACCTGCAGTTCGGAGATCTCGGTCTGCAATTCACGCGCAATGCACGCGAACTCGCCGTCGCAGCGTTCGCGCCGATGCAGGAAATAGTCGTAGTCCGCGCGCGTCTGCCGCGCCGCCGAGCGCCAATACTTCACCTGATCGTCGAGATCGTCGATCTCACCTTCCGCGCAGGCCTCGCGTTGATCGGGCGTGATTTGCTGTCTGCATTGCAGCGACTGCGCGTGGGCTTCGTCCGCCAACAAGAACAAGCCGGCCAAAGCCGCGACGGCGCCAATCAGCACAAACCGCATCGAAACCTCCCCAGCCCTCAAACGCTAATCCGCGCTAACCATAATAGCCAGCCTTGTTGGCGATCCATCAACCATGTCGTGCGCGGCGCCATCAACGCTTCTGCAACGACATGCATGTTAACGTTGGCGAAACGCTCGGAAAAGGGTGTGTGGGTCGCCAATGTCGAAGACTGCTAACGCAGGCGCAATCGGTGCGCGCCGCGCCTGGCTAGGCGTCGGCGCTCCCGTCATCGCGCTCGTCGCCATGATCATCGCGCTTGCGGTCTTTGCTTTCTGGTCCGTCGCGCGAGACCAGGATCAGGGCTTTGAACGCAACAGCTCAAGGCTCGTCTCCAGCGGCCTAGAGGGCAGGGCGCGCATGATGGGCGCCGTTGGTCTCGACTATGCCAACTGGGATGCCGCTTTCGAAAACGTCAGCGTCCGTTGGAATCAGCGCTGGATTGACGCGAGCTTCTATTCCAGCGTCGCCGACCAAATGGTGCTGTTCCGCCAGAGCGGCGCCGTCCGCTACAGCTGGGCCAGCGACGCTTACAAAGCCTACGAGAGCGAGATGGCGGCGGCCATTGCTCAGGCCGGCGCGCAATTGCCGAACCTGCGCCGCCTCGCGCGCGCGCCGACGCCGGGCGAGACCGTCGCGCACACCTATGCGCGCTTCGGCGATAACCTGCTCATCATCGCCGTCATGCCGATAACCCGTGAGGATGACGCCGCGCGCATCGCCTACAATCCGCTGCGCGGCTACGATTATCTCGCCGTCGTCAAGATCATCGACGCCGCCGGTTTCGCGCAGGCGAACCGCTCGATGTCGATCGAGGATTTTCATTTCATTGCGCCCAACGCCGCGCTTGGCGACAACATGATCTCGCTGCCGGTGACGACGCCCGCCGGAACCAATGTCGGCAATCTTGTCTGGCGCAATGCCCATCCCGGCACGGCCGCGTTCCAGGATCGTATCTGGCTTGTGGTTGTCGGACTGCTTTGCATTGGCGCGCTGACGCTGCTGATCACGCGCGACTTGGTCTATCGCCAGATCCGCGCCATGGCCGGCGCTGAAGCGATGCTCGAGGCGAGCCGTGTGAAGTCGGAATTCTTGGCCAAGGTCGGTCACCAGCTGCGTACGCCGCTCGATGGCATTATCGGTTATGCCGAGATCATTCAGGAGGAAACCGACTCGCCGGAGGCGCGCAACGACGCAGAGCGCATTCTAACGGCGGCGCGCCATCTCAATGTGCTGCTGAACGACATCCTCGATCAGTCGCGCCTCGACAGCGAGCGCATCAGCGTGAAGCGAGAAGTGTTGCCCGTGGTCGGCATGGTTGCCGAAGTGCACGGCTTGATGCGGCCAACCGCGCGCATCGCGGGCGTCAACCTGACGGTGCAACCGAGCGCCGCCGCCAACTATGTCGTCGCCGACCATGTGCGTTTGCGCCAATGCCTGCTCAACCTGATTGGAAACGCCATCAAGTTCGCGCCGCGCGGCAATGTCAGCATCAAGACGCGGCTGCAGCAGCGCGAAGGCGGCGACATGGTCGTCTTCGATATCGTCGATGACGGAATCGGCATTGCCAAAGCCGAGCAGCAGCACCTGTTCCAGCCCTTCAGCCACGCCAACGCCCAGGTCGCCGAAATCTACGGCGGCTCCGGTCTCGGGCTTTCCATCGCCCGCGACCTGGCCCGCGCCATGGGCGGCGATATCAGCGTGAGCAGCGAACTTGGGGAGGGGGCCACGTTCAGCCTCTCGGTCCCCGTCGCCAGCCCGAGAGCGCTCAAAGTTGCGTAATTGACATACCTCGGCGATCGAGGTAGATCGTCTTCCTATGGTGGATGAGGCCGTCCTCGATTGGGAAAAGCGCTGGCGCAAGGCAGTTTTACCTTTCGCCGCCTTGGCCGTCCTCGGCGAAAGCCCCAAGCACGGCTACGCGCTCGCCACTGCGCTTCGCGATCTCCTGGGCGCCGCCGCACCCGAGGGCACGCTCTATCCGCTGCTCAATGGCTTCGAGCGCGACGGACTCACCGTCGCCGAATGGGCCATCCAAGAAACCGGCCCCGCCCGCAAAACCTACGCCCTCACCGATAAGGGCCGCGCCACGCTGAAAGCCGGCGTGGAGCGCTGGGCGGTTTTCAGCGCAAGTTTGGAAGGGCTGATCGAATGACCCGCTGGACCGAACTCACCGACGCCAACGCCCGCGCCGCCTTCGCCGCTTACTTCGCCAAAGTCGATCGCGCACTCGCCGCACTTCCGCGCGCCGAGGCCGACGAGATCAAACGCGAACTCGAACGGCACGCGCTCGACGCCGCCAGCGAGGCCGGCGATGCGCAGGCTGCGCTCGCGCAGCTCGGCGATCCCGACGAATTCCTGGCCG
>JADLHI010000317.1 GCA_020848895.1 Hyphomonadaceae bacterium | reverse complement strand
GCCTTGGCCTCAGCATGATTTACGGTTTCGCCCGCCAATCGAAGGGCCATGTCAAAATCTACAGCGAGGTAGGTCACGGAACGACGGTCCGTCTCTACCTGCCGCGTGACACTTCCAGCGCCGCAACGGCGCCCGTTGTCGAAGCCGGCGCGTCCGATGAAGGCACCGAGAGCATTCTCGTCGTCGAAGACGACGCGCAGGTTCGTTTGCTGGCGGCGGCTAGCCTCAAGGAGCGCGGCTACGCTGTAACCGAGGCCACCAACGGCGCCGAAGCGATCACTCAACTCGACACCGGTCCTCACTTCGACCTTGTGCTCACGGACATGGTGATGCCCGGCGCGCTGACGGGCAGGGATGTCGCCGAACATGCGCTCAAGGCGCGCCCCGGCGTGAAGGTGCTGTTCACTTCCGGCTACGCGGATGCGTCGGTCATGCGCAATGGGGTCGTGCAGGCGGGCGCCAAGTTCCTGGCCAAGCCCTATCGCGGCGGTCAGCTCGCCGCGACCGTCCGCGCACTCCTCGACGCGTGACGCCTTCCGCCGCGTGCATCTTGACATCGCGTCAACTTCTGCGCGGGATTCAACCCCATGAGCACTGAACATTTTGACGTTGTCGTCGTAGGCGCCGGCATCTCCGGCATTGGCGCGGGTTATTACCTGCAGCGCGATTGCCCGAACAAAAGTTACGTCATCCTGGAGAACCGCGCCGACATGGGCGGCACCTGGGATCTCTTCCGCTATCCCGGCGTCCGCTCGGATAGCGACATGTTCACGCTCGGCTATTCGTTCAAACCGTGGACGGAAGAGAAAGCGATCGCCGACGGCCCCTCGATCTGGAAGTACGTCCACGAGACCGCCGCCGAGTACGGCATCGATACGCACATCCGCTTCAAGCATCGCGTCACGCGCGCGAGCTGGTCATCGGAAGATGCGCTCTGGACCGTTGAAGCGGAAAGCGAAGGCGCAGCGAAGCGCTTCACCTGCAACTTCTTCCATGTCTGCGCTGGCTACTACAATTACGAGGAAGGCTATCTGCCGACCTGGGAAGGCACGGATTCCTTCAAAGGCCAGATCGTCCATCCGCAGCATTGGCCCGAGAATCTAGACTATTCTGGCAAGCGCGTCGTCGTGATCGGCTCAGGCGCAACGGCCGTGACGCTTGTCCCGTCGATGACAGACAAGGCCGCGCACGTGACAATGCTTCAACGCACGCCGACTTACATGGTCTCGCTTCCCGCTGAAGATAAGCTCGCCAACTGGGGCCGCAAAAATCTGCCGCGCCACTTCGCTTACGATCTGACGCGCCTGCGCAAGATCATCTTCCAGCAAATCTTTTTCCGCCTCGCGCGCAATCGCCCAGAAAAAACCCGCGAGCGCCTGCTTGGCCTCATCCGCGAACAGCTAGGCCCTGACTACGACATGGAGACGCATTTCACGCCGCCCTACAATCCGTGGGAGCAGCGCCTGTGCCTCGTGCCCGACAACGACATGTTCATCGCGATCAAGGAAGGCAAAGCCTCGGTCGAGACTGATCACATCGAGCGCTTCACCGAGAAGGGGCTGAAGCTCAAATCCGGCAAGGAACTCGAAGCCGACATCATCATCACCGCCACGGGCCTCAACCTGCGCATGCTCGGCGGCGCCGAAATCGTCGTCGACGGCAAGAAGATCGATCCAGGGCAGAGCTACACCTACAAAGGCGCGATGTTCTCCGACGTGCCGAACATGGCCTTTGTTTTCGGCTACACCAACGCATCCTGGACGCTGCGCGCCGATCTCATCAATGAGTATGCGTGCCGCCTGATCAACTACATGGATATGTATGGTCTCGCCTCGGCGACGCCGCGCTTGGACGCCGGCCCGCATGAGGACAAGCCGTTCGCCGACTTCTCGTCCGGCTATTTCCAGCGCGCCAACCATCTTGTGCCGAAGCAAACCACCAAGGCGCCATGGAAGCAGAACCAGTCCTACGGCCACGACATCATGGACCTGCGCTACGGCCGCATCGAAGACGGCGTGCTTGAGTTCAAGAAGAAGCCGGCTGCTCGTTCGTCAGTGACCGAAGCTGCAAAACCAGAACTCGTCGCCTAACCACGCACGTTTCCCGGCCCAGCGTGCGGATGCACGCGCAGAGCCAGGACCCGGGGGCCATCAAGCGCGACGCTTACCCGTGGGGCCCAGCTCGCCGCTTCGCGACGTCCGGAAACGTTGGTGCTGGTGTGAACAAGAGCACTAAGCTACGACCGCGGGTCTCGCTCTCCCGAGGTCACGCGTGAAGTCTATCTCAGTCATCGTTTTGCTGTCGCTTGTTGCCGGCCTCGTGGCCGGAGCGCTTGTGCGCGCTAGCGGCGATCCAGCGCTCACCAATATCGCGGGCATTGTCGAACCGTTCGGCGGCCTCTGGCTCAACACGCTGCGCATGACTGTGGTCCCGCTGGTCGTGTCGTTGCTGATCACGGCGATCGCATCCGTCGCCGATACGGCCAAAACCGGCGGCCTTGTCGCGCGCGGCATTTTGCTCTTCACCGTACTGCTCTTCTTCGCGGCTACTTATACAACGCTTGTCACCAATGGCTGGCTCGCGATCTGGCCGCTCGATCGGAGCGCCGCCGATGCGTTTGTCGCCGGAGTGGGAGACCAAGCCGTCACCATCAGCGAGCCGCCGACCTTCGCGTCATGGCTCCAAGGCCTTGCACCGTACAATCCAATCAAAGCCGCCGCCGAAGACGGCATGCTGGCGCTGGTTGTGTTCTCAATCTTCTTTGGCTTCGCCGCCGCGACGCTCGCGCCGGACATGCGCGCGCAGATCGTAAACTTTTTCCGCGCCGTCTCTGAAGCGATGATCAAGATCGTTCATTGGGTGCTGCTGGCCGGCCCCGTCGGCGTATTCGCGCTAGCGCTCGGCGTTGGCCTGCACGCGGGTTTCTCCGCCGCGGGCACGCTCGCGCAATACGTCGTGATCGTCACCGGCGTCACCGCCGGTTCGACGGTGATCGCTTGGCTCATCGCCGTCACCTTTGGCGGCCAGCCCATCGCGCGCTTCACGTCTGCTGCAACGCCGGTCTGGGCAATCGCCGCCTCAACGCAATCGTCCCTCGCTTCGCTTCCGGCAATGTTGGAGGCAGCACTTCGCGGCCTGCAAATCCCACCGCGCGTCGCTGACGTCATCCTGCCGCTCGCAGTCGCGATCTTCCGCTTCACCAGCCCTGTCGCGAATCTGGCTGTCTGCTTTTTTGTCGCGCACCTTTACAATATCGAGCCTTCTTTGATTCAGATCGTGAGCGCGATCGTTGTCGCTTACGCGGTCAGCATCGCCGCCGTGGGCTTGCCGGGTCAGGTTTCGTTCATTGCGTCGATTGCGCCGATCTGCCTGGCGCTTGGCGTGCCGACAGAAGTGCTCGGCATTCTCATCGCTGTCGAGGTGATCCCCGACATCTTCCGCACGCTTGGCAACGTCACCGGCGATCTCGCCGCCACCTCCATCCTCGCGCGGAATCAACCGCGCGAAGATGAAGGATCGCCGGCCCCTTAGCTGCGGAACGAAGCGCAAGCGTCGGCATGGTGGCCCTCGACTTGCTCGATCCGCTCTGGCGGGTTCATTGCCGCTGTTGCGTCCGAAGCGGCGCGCGCGTCCTCCATCGCCGGCTCGTCCTTGATCTGCGCATCCGCGATGGCGCCGGCGAATACGCTCAAGGCCAGCATCGCGCTCACAAGTAGTTTCTCATCGAACTGCTCCTCTGGGCGCAATAACGCGCGCGAGGTCAGGGAGTTCACACGGAACTTAAGCGGCGTTGCGCTCTGCGTCGTTGGCCGGCGCATCGAGGTCCGCCGCCGGGCGCACCGGCACGCGCAAGGTGAACGCCGAACCTTGGCCGAGCGCGCTTTTGACGGTCACGTCGCCGCCCAGCAGGCGCGCCAGGCGCCGCGTGATGGCAAGCCCCAACCCCGTGCCGCCATAGGCGCGCGTCGTCGTGGCGTCGGCTTGCACGAAAGGTTGGAACAGCCGCGTCTGCGCTTCGGATGAAATGCCAATACCGGTATCGATGACGTGGAACGTCGCCCACTGGTCGTCACGTTGCACGACGAGCTTGATCTGTCCGTCCTTGGTGAACTTGGCCGCGTTCGCCATCAGATTCAGCAGGCACTGGCTGAGTTTGAAACCATCGGTTTCCAGCGCGCCCAGGCCAAGTTCAGTCTCGACGACAATCTTGGTTCCGTTCGCCGTTGCGGCGGGTTTCACTGTCGCAACCG
>JADLHI010000316.1 GCA_020848895.1 Hyphomonadaceae bacterium | reverse complement strand
TCTGCTCATCGTTCAAGACCTCGCGCATCGCAAACATGTGAGCGATGGTTTCGGTCTGCAGCCGTCCCATCGCGTCATGAAATCTCTCGACGGCGGCGGCCACCCTTGGACCGTTCTCGTGTTCTTCTCGGATCGCTGCGGCCAGTTCCGCGTTCGCGGAGCGCATCTCAAGTTCAAGCGCGTGCTTGCGGGCGGCGAACGCTTCTTCCAGCGTCTCGATTCTAGCCAGTTGATTGCCGCTCAAATCCAACCGGTGATGGACGACATCGTGCATGGAGGGGGCGGGCGCAGGCGCCAGCGCTTTCATGCCTAACCAGACCCCGCCAAAGCCCGCCGCCAACGCCACCGAGGCTGTCACCAAGATGGCCCGAACCGAAAATCTCAACGATCGTCCCCGAGCAAGGTTGAAGGCGCATAAGCCGCATGCAGCGCAAACGGTGAGAAGTCGCTCTCGGGACGCGCCGCCGCAGCGCCGCCGGCAAAGGCGCCGAAGGTGAGCATGACGGCCGCCAAGCCCGCCTGCCAGCGCCAGCTGCGGGTTGGTCCGACAACTATGCCCGCAGCTTCAATGCGCTCCCAAACCCTTGGCTCCAACTGATCGAGCCTGCGGTCAACGGGACGCTCGCGAAGCGCAAGAAGCAATCGTTCAAGATCGGCGGTCATGGGTTCCAACTCTTGTTCCACCACCAATACGCATGAATGCACCGGAACCCTCAAGTGGCCTTCGCTTGAGGGTTTTGGACTCGTGCTGCGTAGAAAAAGGGAGGGGCGAGAAAAACCCCCGGAGCGCGAGGGGGCGCAGGTCATGGATCAACCGATTGTTGTTCAGCAGGCGTATTGGAACGACTGGAACGCGGCCAAGAACGAGCGCCCGCTCTCTGATATTTCTGCCGATCAGCGTGAGTTGGTGGTGCACTGGCTGTCCGAGATCAGGCGCACCGACCTAAAAATTCTTGAGGTCGGATGCGGGGCAGGCTGGCTTTGCCCATCGCTGAAACCATTTGGCAAGGTCACCGCCACCGATCTCTCCGACGCCGTGCTTCGCGAAGCGGCTGAGCGTGTCCCCGACGTCGAGTTCGTCGCTGGCGACTTCATGGAACTCGATTTCGGCGCCGGGCAGTTTGATGTGATCGTTAGCCTCGAAGTGCTGTCGCATGTGGCCGATCATCCGGCGTTCATGGCAAAACTCGCCAGCCTCTTGCGCCCAGGCGGGCTGCTGATGTTAGCCACGCAAAACCGACCGGTTCTTGAGCGTCACAACAACGTACCGCCGCCCGCGCCAGAGCAATTGCGCAATTGGGTCGATCGCGATGAATTGACGGCGTTGCTGATGCCGCACTTTGAGATACGGCGCCTGCGATCCATCTCTGCTACGGCTAACAAGGGCTTTTATCGGCTCATTCTCGGGCGCAAAGCCAAGCGCGCCATGCGCGCGCTATTTGGACGGAGCCTCGAGAACGCGATGGCGCGAGCGGGATTGGGTTGGACGCTCATTACACTCGCGCGAAAGCGCTGAGGCAAAGTAAAGGACAGCACGTGAATCGCCGCAGACTTTTATCCACCACCATTTTGTTGTTCGCCGCCAGCATCACGCCGGGCTGCGCGCAAGAGGCGCAAGCGACACTGATGCAGGTGCGGCGCGACGCCGGATGCGGCTGTTGCGAAGTATGGACCCAGCAAATGGGGGCGAGCGGACGCTTTAGCACGACACTCGTCAATGAGGCGGACATGGGCGCGCTGAAGCGCCGTTTGGGCGTGCCTGACGATCTTGCCTCATGTCATACCGCAGAGATCGAAGGCTTTGTTATTGAAGGCCACGTGCCCGTGCGTGAAATCATCCGGCTCATTGAAGAACGGCCCGCCGGCGTCCGCGGACTTGCGGTCGCTGGCATGCCGGCAGGTTCGCCTGGCATGGAAATGCCGGATGGTCGGCGCGACGCATTCGATGTCGTAGCATTCGGCGTCGACCGGAGCGTGTTTGCGAGCTATCCGGCTTCGGCCTGACGCAGCAACGATGAGTTGGCGGCGGCGGATATTGGTTCTTGGAACCTATGGCGGGGGAAACTTTGGCAATGATGCGTGTTTCGAGGCCACGCTCGAATGGCTGCGCGCGGCCTTCACCAACGCATCGATCTTGGCTGTTTGCGCCGATCCGGTGATCACATCAGAGCGTTTTGGAATTGCGGCGGTCAGCTTGAGGGTGTCTCCATCATTCCTGCCGCGTTGGTTGGACACGTTGCTGCTGCGCCAGCCCAGCCTTTGGTTGAATTGGTTGGTCTGTCTTCGCGCTTTAAAGCGCTGTGATCTCTTGGTCGTCGCCGGCACCGGCGTCATTCATGATTTCCGTGACCGCCCCTGGGGATGGCCCAGCCGCTTCCTCCGCTGGATGCTTGCCGCGCGTCTGCGCGGCGCATCCGTTTGGTTCGCCTGCGTTGGCGCCGGTCCAGTTATCAATCCGGTCAGCCGATTGATGATGGTCTGGGCGGCAAAGCTCGCGGCTCGGCGCTGTTACCGCGACGAGAGCTCTCGGGCCTACATGAGCGCGCAAGGGGTGGATGAAAGCCAGAGCCTGGTCACCGGCGATATTGCCTTCTTGCTGCCCGCCCCGGCGCCAGGTGATCGCGGCGTCGGACAAGCCATCGTTGGCGTCGGGGTCATGAATTATCGAGGCTGGCGCACCAACGAAAAGGTCTATCGCGCCTACATTGAAAGCATGGCCCACCTCGTCGAATGGCTGAAATTCAAGGGGCACGAGGTTCGCATTCTGATCGGTCAGCGGCCAACCGATCTCATCGCCGTCGGCGATCTTGAAGCACGCCTAGGCTATGCGCTGATGACCGATGCGGAGCGTCAAGTCCGCTCATATCAAGACATCTTGAGTGTGGTCGACGGCACTGATGTGGTCGTGGCGTCACGTTACCATGTGCAGATTGCGGCGCTCAAAATGCGCCGCCCCGTGCTCTCGATCAGCTATGGACCCATGAACGACGATTTGATGCGCGCCGCGGGGCTTGGCGAGTTCATTCATGACATCGAGCATATGGAACATCGCGCGCTCATTTTGCAGTGCGACCGACTGATCAATATGCGCGTTCACTACGCAAAGGCCGTGCAAACGGAAATCAAGGCATTGGAGGCCGGGCTGCATGAGCGACTGCGAGACTTCATTTCGCCTTCCTAGCCCGCCTCGGCTTGCG
>JADLHI010000315.1 GCA_020848895.1 Hyphomonadaceae bacterium | reverse complement strand
GCCTCGATCCTGCGCCGATGGTGGGCAGCGGGCTTAATCCGCTGCTGCAGGACCCCGCGCTCGCCGCGCATCCGCCGCTGCTTTACCTCGGCTATGTCGGCATGAGCGTGCCGTTTTCATTGGCGCTCGCCGCGTTGATCGAAGGCCGCGCCGATCAAGCTTGGGCGCGCGCGCTGCGGCCATGGACGTTGATCGCCTGGATCTGCCTCACGCTCGGCATCGGCCTTGGCTCTTATTGGGCCTATTACGAACTTGGCTGGGGCGGCTGGTGGTTTTGGGATCCAGTTGAGAACGCCAGCTTCATGCCGTGGCTTGTCGCTGCCGCGCTGGTGCACTCCGCTATCGTCACCGAACGGCGCGGATCGCTCGCGAGTTGGACCATTCTGCTGGCGATCATGGGCTTCGGCTTGGCGCTGCTCGGCACCTTCCTCGTGCGTTCCGGCGTGCTGACGTCCGTGCATGCGTTCGCGGTCGATCCACGCCGCGGCATCGCCGTGCTGATCTTGCTCGGATTGGCGCTGGGCGCGGGCTTCGGGCTTTACGCATGGCGCGCGCCGAAACTTGCGCAGCCGTCGGGGTTTGCCGCCGTCAGCCGCGAGAGCATGCTTGTCTGGAACAATTTCGGTCTGGCTGTCGCGGCGGGCGTGGTGCTCATCGGCACGATCTATCCCATGCTGGTCGAGGCGTTCGGCGGCGGCCTGATCTCCGTTGGCCCGCCCTTCTTCAACGCCACCGTCGTGCCGCTGCTGGCGCTGCTGTTCCTGTTGTTGCCGCTGGGGCCGATGTTGACGTGGCGCGTCGGTGACATGCGCGCGGCGTTTGTCAAGCTTGCGCCGGCAATCGTGCTTGCGCTGGCGACGCTTGTTATTGCGCTTGTGTCCACGCATTGGCGCGTTGCGCCGGCTTTGGGCTTGATGCTCGGCGTTTGGCTGATCGCAGGCGGACTCATTTATCTTTGGACGCGCGTGCGGCGCGGGGCCGGTAAAATCTCGGCCAAGATCGCGATCCTGCCGCTTGCCGTCTGGTCGATGAGCCTTGCGCACATCGGCGCCGGAGTTCTCACGCTTGGAGCGGTGGCGGAGACGGCCTTCCGTTCTGAACGCGCGGTGGCGCTGGCGCCCGGTGAGGTCGCGGCGTTCGCCGGCCGCCGCATCACGCTGCTTGAGGTCGGCAGTATCGAAGGCCCGAATTATTCGGCGACCCGCGCCAACTTCCGCGTCGACGAAGCGAACGGCGCGGCGCGCAGCATTTCAGCCGAGCGGCGCTATTTCCCGACATCGCCGATGCCGACCACGGAGGTCGGCATTCTCAGCAGTTTCGACGGCGATCTTTACTTCGCGCTCGGCGAACAAGTCCGCGACAGCCAGGGCGCGTGGACGGTGCGGCTCTATCACAATCCGCTCGTGCACTTCATTTTCATCGGCGTGCTTTTGATGGCGCTTGGCGGGGCCTTGAGTCTGACGGCGCTGGCGCGCAAACGAAGAGCTGCGTCATGACGATAGCTGTGCTCATCCTTGCCGCCGTCGCGCCCGCCACGCTCGGCGATCCGGCGCAAGAGGCGCGCGCGCAATCGCTCGAGAACGAAATCCGCTGCGTGCAGTGCGAGAACGAGCCGATCGCGCAATCCACCGCCGAGATCGCCGCCGACATGCGCCGGTTGGTGCGCGAACGCATCGCCGCTGGCGACAGCGATGTGGAAATCCGCGCCTTCTTTCGGCGCCGCTATGGTGATTTCGTGCTGTTCCGTCCGCCGTTCGACGCCCGCACCTGGGCGCTCTGGGCAGCGCCCCTGCTGCTGGGCGGGGCAGGTCTTGTCGCGGTCCTCGCCGGGCGGCGCAGACGAAGCAGCACAGCGGTGGATTTCGCCCCCGAAGAGGGGGAAAGGTAAAGGTCGCGCTAACCCTGCCGTTCGTCGCGCAAGTTGCTGAATGTCCTAAAAAAGCCGCCGGGTTCTGCCCCAATCCATCGCAACTTTGCCCCAAACCGCTCGTAACCGACGGGCGATGGCGCCTAACTAGGGCTTGAAACGTAGCTGGGCTAAGCCTCCAATTGCAGCGTCTCCCAAGGGTTCAAAAATTCATGACTGAAGTCGTCTCGATGAAGCACCTCCGCCGCACGCTGATTGCCGGCGGCGCCACTCTCGCTTTGTTCGCCGGGTTCGCGGCCCCGACGCTGCTGTCCGCCACCGCCCAGGAAATCAACCCAACCGCCGTCGCCCCGCCGCATGGCGCGCCGGCGAGTTTCGCCGATCTCATTGAGCGCGTGCGTCCGGCCGTTGTTTCGGTGACCGTGCGCCAGCGCCCGGACGCGGTGCAGGAACAGCAACTTGAAGGTCTGCCGCCCGGCTTCGAGGAATTTTTCCGTGGCCGCCCCGGCCGTCCGAACGGCCCGGCCCCGACCTCGCTCGGGTCAGGTTTCTTCGTCGGCCAAGACGGCACCATCGTCACCAATCATCACGTGATCGAGGGCGCCGAAGAAATCACCATTCACACCAGCGATGGCCGCGATCTGCCGGCTGACATCGTCGGCTCGGACGAAGCCACGGATATTGCCGTGCTGCGCATCCGCGGCGGCGGACGCTTCCAGTACGTGACGTTCGATGATGCGAGCCACGTACGCGTCGGCGATTGGGTGGTCGCGGTCGGCAACCCCTTCGGCCTCGACGGCACGGCTACAGCCGGCATCGTCTCGGCCATGGGCCGCACCGACGCCGGTTCGTCGGCCTATGTCGATTACATGCAGATCGACGCGCCGATCAACCGCGGCAACTCGGGCGGCCCGACGTTCGACCTCGCCGGCAACGTTATCGGCGTGAACAGCGCCATCTTCTCACCCACCGGCGGCAACGTCGGCATTGGCTTTGCCATCCCGGCCAACACGGCGAACGCGATCGTGCAGCAAATCCTGCGCGGCGGCCGCGTCACGCGTGGCTGGATCGGCGTTTCGATCCAACCGCTCGACGCCGACATCGCCAGCAGCCTGGGCCTTGAAGAAGCGCGCGGCGCACTTGTCGCCAGCGTAACGCCGGACGGCCCGGCCGCTCGTGCTGGCATCCAGCAAGGCGACGTCATCCTGACCTTCAACGGCCAGCAAATCTCCAACAGCCGCGACCTGACGCAACGTGTCGGCGCGACCGCGATCGGCGCCAACTCGCGCGTTGAAGTGCTGCGCAACGGCCGCCGTCAAACGCTCAACCTGCGACTTGGCGAGCGTCCTTCGGAGCAAACGCTGGCTTCGGCCAACACGCCGCCGAACGCGACGCCGCAGCCGGATCAAGAAGAGCGCGGCGGCGTTGCGCAGAGTTCGCTGGGTGTTTCGGTTCGTCCGCTAACCGCGGAAGATCGCACCCGCCTGTCGCTTGCCGCCAACGATAACGGCCTCGTCATCACCTCTGTCGAGCCGACGAGCGATGCGGCGCAGAAGGGCATTCGTCCGGGCGATGTGATTATGCAAGCTGGCGGACGCCAAATCCGCACCGCGGCTGAGTTGACGACTGCTGTCGATGCGGCGCGCCGCGCCAATCGTC
Source organism: Hyphomonadaceae bacterium (assembly GCA_020848895.1). Taxonomy (GTDB): domain Bacteria; phylum Pseudomonadota; class Alphaproteobacteria; order Caulobacterales; family Aquidulcibacteraceae; genus Vitreimonas. Next base: position 14,705 of record JADLHI010000315.1, on the reverse strand, counting down.
CGCTGCTGCTGCAAGTCGGCAACCGTGCGGGCCGCGGCTTTGTCGCTGTCGATGTGGGTGGGCAATGAGGAGAGACAATATGAGGGTTCTCCTGGTTGAGGACGACGCTGAGATGGCGGCGAACCTCAAGGCGTCGCTTACGGCCGACGCCCACGAGGTTGAGATCGCCGGCGACGGCGAACTGGGCCAGTCGATGGCGTCCACCGGCGGCTATGACGTGATCGTCCTCGACCGCATGTTGCCTAAGAAACTGGGCGTCTCGGTCGTGCGTGAACTGCGCGATCAAGGTGTCTCGACGCCGGTGCTGATCCTCTCGGCGTTGCACGACGAGGACCATCGTATCGAAGGCCTGAATGCCGGCGCCAACGACTATCTCGGCAAGCCGTTCTCGACGCGCGAATTGCTTGCCCGCGTCCGTGCGCTTTGGAACGGCCGTGACCGCGAGCCGCAAACCAAGCTCGCGGTTGGCGATCTTGAAATGGACCTGCTGGCGCGGACTGTGAAGCGCGGCGGCAAGAAGCTCGATCTGCAGCCGCGTGAATTCCGGCTCCTCGAGTACCTCATGCGCCACTCGGGTCAAACGGTGACGCGCAAGATGCTGCTAGAGAACGTTTGGGATTATCATTTCGATCCCCAGACGAATGTGATCGACGTGCACATTTCTCGCCTGCGGTCGAAAATCGATCGTGATTTTGCGCAGTCCCTTTTGCACACCGTACGAGGATCGGGTTATCGACTGGAGGCATGAGGCCAAGCCTCTCGCTCCTTCGGACGACAACGTTCCGGCTCGCGCTCGCGCAGGCCGGGATCGTGCTCGTGTTCGTGCTGGCGCTGCTGGGGTACGTCTATTTTGCGACGGTCGGTCAGCTCAACGCGGACTCCGATCTGCTGGCTGACCAAGAATATGCCGCGCTCGACCGTGCTTATGGCGAGGGCGGCATTCGGCGTTTGAACCAAGAGGTTGTTGAACGCGCCGCGCGCCAGGGGCCGCTGCTCTATGTGCTGGCCGACAGCAACGGCACGGTCATCACCGGAGACTTCCAGCAGCTGCCGCAAACGCCGGCCGGCGCGGCGGAGCGCGTGGATTTCACCTTCGAGCGCGTCGACGAGGACGGCGCCGCCGTGCGCGGCCGGGCGCGCGGGCAGGTTGGGCGTTTGCTCAACGGGCCGATCCTGCTGGTGGCGCGCGATCTCGGCGACAGCGCGCTCATCTCCGGGCGCATCACCAGCGCGCTCTGGACGGTGGCGCTGCTCGGCGTCGTGCTTTCGATCGCAAGCGGCCTGATCGGCTCATGGCTGGCGTCGCGCCGCGTGGAGGCGTTGGCCGCAACAGCTCACGATGTGATGAGCGGCGATCTCACCCGCCGCGCGCCCGTGCGCGGTGAGAACGACGAGTTCGACGCGCTCGCCATCGCCCTCAACGCCATGCTCGATCGGCTGCAACATCTGATGCAGGTCTCGCGCACGGCGGGTGACGCCATTGCGCACGATTTGCGCTCGCCGCTTACGCGCTTTCGTCAAAAGCTCGAAGCGGCGCTGGAGACGCCGCCGAACACCGAGGCCGACCGCGAAGCGCTGCGGGTGGCGCTCGAAGAAGCCGATAGCGTGCTCGACACTTTCGCGGCGGTGCTGAAACTCGCGCGCGTCGAAGGCAATGTCACCTGGCGCTTCGAACGCGTGAACGCGACGGGCATCCTGCGCGAGCTTGTCGATTTCTACGAACCTGCCGCCGAAGACGTGCGGCGCTCGCTGAAGGGCGAAGTGGAGGACGGGCTCTACATTTACGGCGAGCCGGGGCTTTTCACGCAGGCCGTCTCAAATCTGATCGAGAACGCGCTGAAGTACACCTACGAGAACGGCCGCGTCGAAGTGCGCGCCGTGCGCCGGGTGGACGGCCGTATCGAAATTGCCGTTTCCGACGATGGCCCCGGCATCGCACCGGAAGACCGTGACCGTGTACTCGATCGCTTCGTACGCCTGGAAAGCGCGCGTTCGACGCCTGGCGCTGGATTGGGCCTCAGCCTCGTTGCCGCGGTGGCGCGCCTGCACAAGGGTGGATTGCATTTGCGTGACGGTCTGGGCGGTCAGGGCGAACGCAAAGGATTGGGCGCGGTTCTGGTGCTGCCGGCCATGGCGAACGCATGAGCCACGCCGTTCGCCCCGCGCTCGCGAGCGACCATGGGCCGGAGGCCTTTGCAGGTTCGCTATGGGGCCAGGCGGCCGCCGCCGCCGCGTCGCACGCGCCCTACCTCCGGCGTTTGATGCTGCGTCGACCCGACCTCCTCGTGTCGCCCGACGAAGCTTGGGCGGAGCGCATCCTCGATGACGCAATCGCCGCCGCTGAGGCGATCGAAGAGGCGCCGCCGCCGATCGAAGAAGCGATGGTGATCTTGCGCCGCGCCAAGGACGCCGCGCACTTGTCCGCGGCGCTGGCCGATCTTTCGCGGATGTGGCCGCTGCTGCAGGTGACCGGCGCCATCACCAAGTTCGCCGACGCTTCGCTGCGCGCGGCGCTTGCGGTCGCCGCTGGCGAAAGCGCCAAGCGGGGCGACATCGTCGCCGGCGCGTTGAGCCAGGACTTCGGTCCGGCGCCCGGCATCGCGCTCATCGCCATGGGCAAGATGGGCGCGGGCGAACTCAACTATTCCAGCGACATCGATTTTTCGGTGTTCTTCGACGCCGAAAGGCTCGCCGCCGCTGGCGCGCGCGAACCGCGCGTCGCTGCGGTGCGCTTGGTGGCGCCGCTGGTGCGCACGCTCGAAGAGAAGACGCCGGACGGTTACGTTTTTCGCACCGATCTTCGCTTGCGCCCCGATCCAGGATCGACGCCGGTGGCTGTCTCGATCGCCTCGGCCGAGCACTATTACCAAAACCTCGGCCAAAACTGGGAACGCGCCGCTTTCATCAAGGCGCGCGCCGCCGCCGGCGACCGCGTTGCCGGCGCCGAATTCCTGGAATCCTTGCAGCCCTTCATCTGGCGCAAACATCTTGATTTTGCCGCCGTCGAAGATGTTCACTCCATCAAACGCCAAATTCTCTCAGCCCATAAAAGCGCCGAACTCGGCGAGCCGGTCTTCGACGTCAAGCTCGGCCGCGGTGGCATCCGCGACATCGAACTCTTCGCCCAGACGCAGCAGCTCATCCTTGGCGGCCGCAACAAGAAGCTGCGCTCGCCACACACTTTGGAAGCCTTGGGCGCGCTGGTCGAGGCAGGCGCCATCTCGGAAGAGGCGCGCGATGCGTTGCGCGAGGCTTACGTTTTCTTCCGCGAAGTTGAGCACCGCATCCAGATGCTGGAGGACGCGCAAACCCACCGCGTTCCGGCCGATCCGGATACGCGCGCCCACGTCGCCGCGCTCGCCGGCTTTGAAACGCTGGCGGCATTCGATGAAGCGCTGATCGAGCGCCGACGCATCGTATCCGACATCGATCACCAGCTCTTTGGCGATAAGAAACGCAGTCTCGCCGATCCGATGGGCAGCCTCATTTTCACCGGCGTCGAAGATCAGCCGGAGACGCTGAACACCATCGCCAAGCTCGGCTTCGCCGATCCTGCGTTCGTCAGTCAAACCATCCGCGGCTGGCATCATGGCCGTGTCCGCGCCATGCGATCGGAACGCGCGCGTGAGTTGCTGACGCGTCTCACGCCGAAGCTTCTGCGCGCGTTCTCCAATGCCGGCGACGCCGATCAGGCGTTCGCGCGCTTTGCGTCCTTCTTTGGCTCGCTATCCGCCGGCGTGCAGGTGCTCGCGCTGCTCGACGCGCGGCCAAAGTTTCTCGATCTTATCGCGCGCGTTCTCGCGCTCGCTCCCAAGCTTGGCGACAAGCTCGCGCGGCGGCCGGCGCTGCTCGATGCGCTGATTGAGCCGCGTTTTGCCATCCCGCTTGGCCAAGACGCCGCCGGTTCGCGGCTATCCGAATTGCGCGATCGGCTCAGCGATGCCGACAGTTTCGAAGCCAAGCTCAACGGCGCCCGTCGCTTCCATCGCGAAGAAGCGTTCCGCATCGCGGTCCAAATTCTCGACCAATCCGCCACGCCCGAGCAGGCCGGCGCCGCCTATGCCGATCTTGCTGAAACCTGTGTCGTGGCGATGGCGGATGCGGCGCTGGAAGAAGTCGAGCGTCAGCATGGGCCTCAGCCCGGCAGCTTCACCGTGCTTGCGCTCGGCAAATTCGGCGGGCGCGAGCTTGCCGAGGATTCCGACCTCGATCTGATGCTGGTCTACGATGCGCCGGCGGAAAATGCGTCGCCATCGGATTTCTACACGCGCCTCACGCAACGTCTGATCAGCGCGCTCTCGGCGCCGACTGAAGAAGGCGCGCTCTACGAGATCGACACCAAGCTGCGGCCATCTGGTTCGAAAGGCCCGGTCGCAGTGCGGCTCTCGTCGTTCGAGCGCTATTACGCGGAAGAAGCCTGGACCTGGGAGTTGCAAGCGCTGACGCGCGTCCGGCCCGTCGCCGGCGACGCCAGCCTGGGTCGGCGCGCGCTCGCCACTGCGCACGCGGCGATCGCGCGGCCGCACGACCGCGCGAAGATTCTGGCTGACGTCGCCGACATGCGGGCGCGGATGGATCGCGAGCGCCCGAGCCGCAGCGCCTGGGACCTCAAGCTCGCGCCTGGCGGCTTCGTGGATATCGAGTTTGCCGTCCAGGCGCTGCAACTAACGGCCGCGAACGGCGCCTTGATTGATGCGAATACGGGCGAAGCTCTGCTGAAGCTGACCGCGGCTGGCGTCATCAAGCCGGAAGTGGCGGCGCGGCTCGACGGGGCCTGGCGCTTGCTGAGTTCGCTGCAGCAAACGCTGCGGATCACTGTGTCAGGCGATTTCAGCCTCGAAGCGGCGCCCAAGCCCCTGATCGGCCGCCTTGTCGCGCTGGCTGGCGTCTCCAGCGGCGAAGAACTGGAAACGATGCTGCGCGCCACCCAAGCCGCGGTGCGCGCGGATTTTCTGCAGATTGTCGGCGACGGATCGGCGCCGGCTGGCCGTTAAAGGGCAAACAACGGAGATCAGCGATGAGATTGGCATGGCTGGCGCTAGCGGCGGGGCTCATTGCCGCGCCCGCGTTCGCTCAGCAAGGCGGCGGCGCCTTGGCGCTGTTGCAGGCGGCTGACGCAAACCACGATGGCTCGATTACGCGTGCCGAGGCGCAGTTCGCGCGAGGCCTCATGTTTGGGCGCCTTGACGCTGATCGTGATGGCTATCTCTCGCAAGCCGAGCGCAGCGCCGCCGACCGGCGCGGTGGCGATCAAGGCCAGCGCGGTTGGGCGCGCGCAGACGCCAACCATGACGGCCGCATCAGCCGTGCTGAAATGACCAATCTGCCCTATCGCGGGTTTGACCGGCTGGATCGCAATCGCGACGATGTGGTCTCGGCCGATGAGATCGAACGGGCGCGGATTTTTCTGCAAGGCCGCTGACGGAGCGCGATGGACGTAGGGCGCGCATGATCGATCCGGACGCCGAACTCGTCCGGAGCGCGGGAGCGGGCGATACGCGCGCTGCCGAGGCGCTTGTGCGCCGGCACTTGCCGAAGATGGTCGGCGTCGCGCGCCGCATGCTGAGCGATGGGGCCGAAGCAGAGGATGTCGCGCAGGAGGTGTTCTTGCGCGTCTGGCGCGAGGCGCCGCGCTGGAAACCCGGTCAAGCCAAGTTCGAAACCTGGATGCACCGTGTCGCGCTCAATCTCTGCTACGACCGCTTGCGCCGCCGTCGCGAAAGGCCCGATCCAGACGCTGGGCTGATGGTTGCCGATACGCGCCCGCTCGCCAGCGAGGAATGGCTCGCGCGCCAGCGCGCCGCCAGGGTGAACGCGGCGCTCGCCCAATTGCCGGAACGCCAGCGCGCCGCCATCGCGTTGGTGCACTTCGATGAAATGAGCAACATTGCCGCGGCGGAAATACTTGAGATCAGCGTTGAAGCTCTTGAGTCGCTTTTGGCGCGCGGACGGCGCGCGCTGAAGGCTGCCTTGGCGGACGTGGCGCAGGATTTGATGGGCGGCCCCGAGGGCGGCCCATGACGAAGAAGGAAGAGACCATGGACCGGGAGCGGTTCGCCTATCTGTTGGACGCTTACGGCGCCGATTTCCGCCGCTGGCCGGCGCAGGCGCGCGCGCAGGCGGCGGCCTTTGCGGCGCAAGACGCCGAGGCGGCGGCATTGATCGGCGAAGCGCGCAAGCTTGACGCCGTGCTCGATGGCGCGCGCGATGAGGCGGGGCCGTCCGCCGATCTCGCCGCGCGCATCCTGGCGGCGGCGCCGCGGGCCCAACGCCCCGCCTTCGATCGCCGCGCCATGCTGGCGCTTGCGGCATGCGCGGTGTTCGGCGTGCTTATCGGCTATGGCGGCGGCATGCTTGCCCCGGCGCCGGCTGAAGACGATTCTTATTTCTCGATGGCGTTCGAAGCGCCGTCGTTCGAGGACGAAGGATGAGCGAGTCTCGTTTCCCCTGGCGCACGTTGCTGTTCGTTTCTGTCGCGCTGAATTTGCTTGTCGTCGGCGCCGTGGCCGGGGCGTGGAGCGCGGGCGTGCGGCTCGAACGCGAAGCCGACAACGGCGCCATCGTGGAGCGCTTTCCGGGGCCACGGACTTTCCTGCAAGCACTACCACAGCAAACGCGCGCAGTCATGCGCGAGCAGTTGGCGGCCAGTTGGGATGACTCGCGTGAGAAGCGCCGCGCCGCTCAGCAGGCGCGCCGCGACGCGTTCGCCGCCGCCGCGCAGGAGCCTTACGACGCCGCCCGCGTCCGCGCCGCCTTCGCCAATCTGCGCGCCGCCGACCAAGCCGCCATCGGCGTCTTTCACGACAATGTCGCCGACGCGCTAGGCCAGCTGACGCCCGAACAGCGTCGTGAGGCGCTCGCGGCATTGCGGACAGCAGCGCCGGCGGTGCGCCGCGATGGGGTTGCGCCGGCGACGGACGGCGCCGCGCGACCTGCGCTCAATCCGGAGCGTCGCGAAGACATGCAGGAGCGGCGCCAGGAGCGTCGCGAGCGTTGGCGCCAGCGGCGCGAGGAGCGCTTGCGCCAACCGCCTGCAAATCCGCAGCCGTAAATATGGAGCGCGGGCGTCCTCGCCCGCGTGCGCCCGTTCAAACACACGCCACGATGAACAGCTGCGCGCGACCCTTCGCGGGCGAAGACGCCCGCGCTCCATATTGATGCGCTTTATTCCGCCGCTGTTGCTTCGGGCTCGCGGCGGCCGCCGAACGTGCGCGGCAGCGTCACCGTCACAATCGTGCCGCGGCCCATCTCGCTTTGGATCGAAAGCTTGCCGCCGTGCATCTCGACGAGCGATTTGGTGAGCGCCAAGCCCAACCCCGTGCCGTGATGGTTGCGCGTGAGTTCCTGCTCGACCTGTTCGAACGGGCGCGCGAGGCGCGGCAGGTGTTCGGGTGGAATGCCGCAGCCGGTATCGACAACGCGCAGCGTCAGGCCCTGCGTGTTGCCGCGCGCGTGCACCATGATCGCGCCTTGATCGGTGAACTTCACGGCGTTCGATAGCAAGTTCAGCAGAATTTGCTTCACGGCGCGATGGTCCGCTTCGATCTCGCCCAAATCCTCGGCATCGATCACCAGCGAGAGACCCTTTTCTTCGGCCTTGCGCTTGTTGAGGCGCGCCGCCTGTTCGATCACCACCATCGGATCGAGCGGCCGCGGCGTCAGCGTCAGCTTGTTGGCTTCGATCTTCGCCATGTCGAGGATGTCGTTGATGAGATCGAGAAGGTGGCTGCCGCTGTCATAGATGTCGCTGGCGTATTGCTTGTACTGCGGATTGCCGATCTCGCCGAACAGCTCTTTCGCCATGATTTCAGAGAAGCCGATCACGGCGTTCAGCGGCGTGCGCAGTTCGTGACTCATATTGGCCAGGAAGGTCGATTTCGCGAGGCTAGCTTCTTCGGCCTTCTGACGCTCTTCGTGTGCTTCCTTGGCCAGCGCCTTGATCCGGTATTCCTGCGTTTCGGCGCGGCTCAGCGCGTCAGAAAGGCGCCGCTCGTTCTTCGCCAGTTCCTCTTCCTTGCGCTTCAGCGGCGTGATGTCGACGCCGACGGTGATGACGCCGCCATCGGCCGCGCGGCGTTCGACGATGTGCAGCCACTCGCCGGTCGTGAGTTCGATGACGCGCACGTCGGGGTTTGTCGGATCGTTCTTCTCGCGCCGGATGCTTGCGGTCGCCGCCGCCGCCACCGCTTCATACGAGGCGCGGGCGCGCAAAATGTCGGGACCCAGGTTGAAGGCCTTCGCGAAGCTCTGGTTCCAGAGCAGCAGGCGTTTGCGCGCGTCCCAGAGCGCGAACGGGCCGGAGAAATTGTCGATCGCGGCGCGCAATTGCTGTTCAAGGCGCGACACGCGCGCTTCAGCTTCATGGCGCTGCGTTGCGTCGATGACGGTGCCGAACACGCGTGTCTCGCTGCGGCCGCTGGCGTCTTCAACGGCGGTGCCGCGTGCTTCAATCCAACCCAAGCCGCCGCCGCGCGTCACGCGAAAGCGCGCATCGAGCAGGCCCGATTGGCGCGCGCGGCGGAATTCTTCTTCAACGCCGAAGCGATCCTCGGCGACGATGAGTTCGAGAAATTCGCGCAGGCCCAAGACATCGCGCGGCGCACCGAGCAAGCGCGCGGCCCGCTCGGAGAGTTGCACTTCATCGCCTGCCGGGCGCCATTCGAGCACGCCGACCTTTGCGCCGTCGGCTGCAATCTGGAAGTGGGTCTCGGCGCGCTCGGCTTCGGCTTCGGCCAAGCGTGCGCGCTGGGCGTTCTGGCGCATCAGCAGATAGAGCACCGCCATTGCCGCGAGCGGGGCGGCCGCCACCAACGCAAAGCGCAGGAAGGCGTCGAGCCAGAAATCGAGCGCGCCGGGCGCGTGTCCCGCCGCCATGACGCCAAAGGCGCCGATCTGCGCCGTCGATTCGGCCGCAACCCAGGTATCGCCGGCGCTATCGCGTATGAGCGCGCCGTGATCGCGGCTGCGCGCGGCGGCGAGCACTTGCTGTTGGGCGCGCGCGCCGGCCTGCTGCATCGCGGGCGATGCGTAAAGGATCGCGCCGCTTGGCGAGGCGATCAACACACGTGCGTTTTCGTCGAGTTCCGGCAACAGCCGCGCCGCATCGATCACGGTGACGATGGCGCGATCGCCGATCGTGCGCACGATCACCGGCGCCGTCGGCAGTTCGCCACGATCCGGCGCGCCGACCCAGACGTCCGCCGGGCCTGCGCCCTCAATAGCGGCGGTCACCAGTTCGGATTGCGAGGGATCGGTGATGGCTTCGATGGCGCCGGCGCCGTTCACCACGGCGGCGGCCCTGGCTGGATGCGCGGAGGCGGCGGCGTTCGCGATCGCGGCCGCGCTGGCGCCGCCGCTTTGCGCGATGTTGGTGACGCCGGCGCTCGCGCCCATCGCGATGGCGAGGTTGGCGTTGACGCGCTCGGCGATGATGCCAGCCGTAGACGATTGCGCGGCGATGACGGTGTCAGCGGCGCCGTCGTGATGGGCGCGGATCTGCGCCGCGATCGCCGCGAAGAACGCGGTGACAAACACCAGCACAAGCACGATGAACGGCTTGTTGGCCTTGTATGGCGCAGCGCTTTGCGGCGCTTCGTAAGCATTGTCGTTCGACACAAGTATTCCCCGGCCGCCCCGAATCGCCGTTCGGAATCCTGAAGAGTCTCAATTGTAACGGGTCGGTAAACGCTCTGTCGATGCACGCGCGGGAAAGGCAGCCCGCGCAAATGTGCGGGTTACCGATTTGCCGCAGCTGTGAATAACTAAGCGAGCGTGCGCTCGACCATTTCCCGCGTATTCTTCGATAGTTGCGGAAGCGAAGCGAGATGCTCCAACGCTTTGCGGGCGTGCTCCTGGCGTTGTGAATCGAATCGCCGCCACGATTCGAACGGTGTCAACAGTCTCGCCGCGAGCGCCGGATTGAGCGGATCGATGGCTTCGGCGAGCGAAGCGAGGAAGCGATAGCCGTCGCCATTGGCGGCGTGGAACGCGCGCGGGTTGCGCATCGCGAACGCCGCAGCCAGCGAGCGCACACGGTTCGGATTTTTCAGATTGAACTCCGCATGCGCGCGTAAACGTTCGACGCGCGCGAGCGCGTCCGCGCGTGGCGACGAGGCTTGCACGGCGAACCACTTGTCGATGACCAGCGGGTTGGCCTGCCAGCGCTCATAGAACTTGGTTAGCGCTTCATCGAAGACATTGCTCTCCGCGGCGCCGAGCGCTTCCAGCGCGGCGACGGCTTCCGTCATGCTCTGGGCAGCGTAATAAGCGTCGGTCAGCGCTTGGCTGGGGCCGAGCGAAGAGAGCAGATCGAGGGCGGCGCTCTTCAGTGCGCGTCGCCCAGCAGCGTCGGCGCCCGGCGAGAACGGCGTTTCGCCCCTTGTGCGCGCAATAGCTTCGAGGCGTTCGCGCAAGGCGCCAGCGACGGCGCGGCGCAAGTCTTCGCGCGCCTGGAAGAGCTTTTCCGGATCGGGCGATTTCGCCGAGAGGATAAGTTCGTTGAGATCGGGCAGGCGCAGCGCCAGCGCGGCGAACGCAGGGTCTTCCTGCGCGCGGTCGAGTTCGCGGCCGAGAGCGGTCGTCAGCGCAGCGACCGATGGGCCGGTTTCGCCAAGCATGATCGAGCGGGCAAGCGTTTGACCCGCTTCCCAGCGCGTGAACGGATCCGGATCGTGCGCCATTTGCGCGAGGCGCGCTTGCGGCGTCAGATCGTCCTCCAATGTGATTGGCGCCGAGAAGCCGCGCACGACTGAGACGATTGGCTCTTCCAGAACGTCGCTGAAGCGGAACGTGGCTTGAGCATCTTCAAGCACAGCACGGTGTTCGGTGCGCGAGATCGTGTCGCCCTCGATCTTTGAGGCGATAATGGCGCCGTCCGGGCTGATGAAGCCGATCTGCAGCGGGATCGGCGCTGGCAGCTTGTGCGGCTGCCCCGGCGTCGCTGAGAGGCGCTGCGAGACGTCGAGTTGGTAGGTGCGCGCGGCTTTGTCGTAGCGGCCACGCACCTTCAGCGCCGGCGTGCCGGCTTGCTCATACCAACGCATGAACGTGTCGAGCTTTTGGCCCGATGCTTCTTCAAAGCAGCCGATGAAATCCTCGACCGTAGAGGCGGTGCCATCGCGGCGCTCGAAATAAAGCTGCATGCCACGGTTGAACGCATCTTCCCCGATGATCCGCTTCAGCATGCGGACGACTTCACCGCCTTTTTCATAGACGGTCGCGGTGTAGAAGTTGTCGATCTTCTGATACGTCGCCGGCCGCACGGAGTGTGCGAGCGGCCCGGCGTCCTCACCGAACTGGCGCGCGCGCAAGCGTTTCACGTCCTTGATACGCTGCACAGGGCGCGAGCGCTGGTCGGCGCTGAATTCCTGCTCGCGATAAACGGTGAGGCCTTCCTTCAAGCAGAGCTGGAACCAGTCGCGGCAGGTGATGCGGTTGCCGGTCCAGTTGTGGAAGTATTCGTGGCCGACTACGGCCTCGATGGCTTCGAAATCGGCGTCCGTCGCCGTATCCGCATCCGCCAGGATCAGCGACGAGTTGAAAATGTTGAGCCCCTTGTTCTCCATCGCGCCAAAATTGAAATCGCGGACGGCGACAATGTTAAACACATCAAGATCGTATTCGCGCTTAAACGTTTGTTCGTCCCACTTCATCGAGCGCTTCAAGGCATCCATGGCGTAGCCCGCGCGCGGCGCATCGCCCGGATCGACATAGATGCCGAGCGCCACCTTGCGCCCGCTCTGCGTCACGAACTCGTCGTGGATCGACTCGTATTTGCCGGCGCAGAGCGCAAAGAGGTAGGCGGGCTTCGGATGCGGATCGACCCAGACAGCGAAGTGCTTGGCGCCCGGCAGATCGCCGCTTTCGGTGAGGTTGCCGTTTGAAAGCAGCGTTGGATAGGCGCCCTTGTCTGCTTCGATGCGTACGGCAAAGCGCGCCATGACGTCGGGACGGTCGAGATAATAAGTGATGGTGCGGAAGCCCTCCGCCTCGCACTGCGTACAGAAGCGGCCGCCGGACATGTAGAGGCCTTCGAGATGCGTGTTTGTCGCCGGCGAAATGCGCGTCACGATATCCAGGAGGAATGACGCCGGCGGGTTGTGGATCACCAAGCGGCCCGGCTCGACGCTGTATTTGTCTTCGCCAAGCGCTTCGCCGTCGATCGCGATGCTTTGCAGCTCAAGCCGCTCGCCATTCAGGACGAGAGGGGCGGCGCCTGTGCCGCTCGCGCGCACGTGGCTGCGCGCGGCGATAATTGTCGCCTCCGGTTCCAGCGAGAACACGAGTGCGATTTCGTCGATCAGATAGTCCGGCGGTTGATAATCCGACAGACGGACAGTGACGTTCTCAGCGTCGCGCATTCAGGCCTCCAGGGAAGACCTGACATGAGCCGCGTGCTAACGGAAATCAATATGGAGCGCCGGCGCCCACAATTTACATCGCCGCGGCAGGGCCTTCCGCGCGCGGCGTCGGCTCGTGATAAATGGCCGCCAGCGTCATCTCGGCTTGCTTGGCGAGGTCCAGCAACTGGCCCGGCGTTTCATGCGGGTAATCTTGCGCGAATTCGATCAACTCGCGGGCGACGCGCATGAGGCGCAGCGCATTGGCGAACACCCGGGACTGGTGCTCGACGCGTTGCGGGTCGCGGTCGTATTCGGCCATCGGCACGCGCCAGCCGCCCCAATCTTTTTCGTCGGTCACGACGACCGGGTAGGTGCCCGGATAGGGGTGACGCGGATCGCGAGCATCTTGCGAAAGCCGGTTCACCGCGCGCAGCACGCGCCAGTTCTCCGTCTCGATCAGGTCCGGCTTGTGCGGGTCCTTTTCTTCCGCGGCCAGTTCATGCGCCTGGAAGTCGCGGCCGAGGCCGGTGTCGTAGCTGACGCGCAGCGGTTCTTCGACGCCTTTGACCCATTGCGGGCGCACTTCTTCGATCACCGCCCACGTCGCCACCGGCTTCACGTAGACGCGCTGGCCCTTATGGAAGACAGCCTTCGCCATAGGTATTCACCCCAAATCTGAAGCGGCGAGCATAGCGCAGCGCCGTTGAGCCTTCGTGAACAGACCTTGACGCCAAGACACTCTTTCAGGCTTTGCAGTGACAGCGTTAGGATAGCGCCAACCATAAGCCCGGGAGGAACGGGGTGAATTTCGATTTTTCCGACGACCAGAAGGCGCTCAAAGACCAGGCGCGCAAGTTTCTGGCCGATAAATCCGCCATCAAAGTCGTGCGCGGCGTCTTGGATGACGACGCCAAGTCTTACGACAAAGCGCTCTGGGCAAGCGTTGCCGAGATGGGCTGGCTGGGCGCGGCGATCCCCGAAGAATACGGCGGATTGGGCCTTGGCCGCCTCGAACTCTGCGTCTTGGCCGAAGAGATCGGCCGCGCTGTAGCGCCCATTCCGTTCTCGTCGACGGTTTACTTCTTCGCCGAGGCGCTCGCGCTCGCGGGCAGCGAGGCGCAGAAGTCGGCGCACCTATCGAAAGTCGCGAGTGGCGCGACCATCGGTTGCTTCGCATTGAGCGAAGGCCCGGGTGCGCCGTCGGCTTCGAGCATCGGCGCCAAGTTCGATGGCTCGACGTTGACCGGCGTTAAGATTCCGGTGACCGATGGCGATTGCGCGACACATGCGGTTGTCGTCGCCAAGGAGGGCGGCGGCGTTTCGCTGGTGCTGGTCGATCTCAATCAGCCAGGCGTCACGCGCACCACACTGAAGACCCTCGATCCGACACGCGGCCACGCTAAGCTTGAGTTCAAAGCGGCGAAGGCCGAGCGCCTCGGCGCTGCCGGACAGGGATGGGACTTGGCGGAGCAGGTTCTCGATCGCGCCGCGGTGCTGATCGCGTTCGAGCAAGTCGGCGGCGCGCAGCAATGCCTCGAAATGGCGACAGAGTACGCGAAGAGCCGTTACGCGTTCTCGCGCCCTATTGGCTCTTTCCAAGCGATCAAGCACAAGCTCGCCGATATGTACGTTGGCATCGAGGTCGCGCGCTCAAACGCCTATTACGGCGCCTGGGCGCTCTCGACCGAAGCCGCCGAGCTTCCCTTCGCCGCCGCCGCCTCGCGCGCGGCCGCGAGCGACGCTTATTATTTCTGCGCCAAGGAGAACATCCAGACGCACGGCGGCATGGGCTTCACTTGGGAAGTCGACTGCCATCTCTTCTATCGCCGCGCCAAATTGCTCGCCGTGCAAGCCGGCAGTCCGGCGGTGTGGAAAGAGAAGCTGGTGAAGCGGCTCGAACAGCGGAACGCCGCGTGATGGCGCGCGTGATCTTCGAGAAGCGGGACGGCAAGTACGACGCCATGTTCGTCGAACGCGCCGGCGCGCTTGAAGAGATCGCCTGCCCGAAGCAACCGCCTATCCCGCACGACATGTTCCACTACGCGATTGAGCGTACGTTGGAGATGCGCGGTTTTATTCATCGCGCCGCCGCTGGCGAGGGCGTTGGATTTCGCATGACGCATGAGGCCGAAAGCGAAGCGGTGGAGCGGCTGGTGGAGACGATGCAGGCCGACAGCTGGAGCGGGCGCCCGCCTGAGTCCGAAGTGATCGACCTGTTTCACACCACCTGTGACGCACGCGGCACAGAGCCGATCGCGCTGACAGAAGACGCAATCGTCGCCATTCGATCGGAGATCGATCGCCTGGCGGCCGAATGGTCCGCGCTGCCTACGCGCGGACGTATGGTTCTTGAGATTTGATCGG
>JADLHI010000314.1 GCA_020848895.1 Hyphomonadaceae bacterium | reverse complement strand
TTGCCCAGCGGTTGATAGGTGATCCCCACCGGCTCCTCCCATTGCAGCGCCGGTGCGCCGGTGCGGATTTCTTCGGGGGTGACGAGCTTGTCGTAATCGTGTGCGCCTTCGGGCGCCCATTTGAGGATGCGTTCGGCGCCGGTGATGGCGAGGGCGCGGGCCTTGGTCGTGCGGTTGATGGTCGAGAGGATGAGCAGACCGCCAGGGGCGACGAGGGCGCTGGCTGCGGAGAGGAAGGCGTTCACATCGGAGACGTGTTCAATGATTTCGAGCGCCGTCACCAATTCGAACTGCGCGCCGCGTTCAACGAGCGCTTCGGCGGTGGTGTTTTGGAAATCGATGTCGAGGCCGGCTTGCTCGGCGTAGGCGCTGGCGGCGCCGATGGCTTCGGCGGAGGCGTCGATCGCGGTGAGTTTGGCGCCCATGCGCGCGAGCGGCGCCGAGACGAGGCCGCCGCCGCAACCGAGGTCTAACGTGCGGATGCCTTCGAGTGCGCGTTTGCTCTTTGCTCCCCCGCTCGCGGGGGAGCTGTCAGCGAAGCTGACTGAGGGGGCGGTGCGCGCGCTAGCGTCAGACGCCTGTGCGGTTGCGCCCCCTCCGTCGCGCGCGTTGCCCGCGATACCTCCCCCGCACGCGGGTGAGGTGAAATGGCGTGTCACGACATCGCGGATGTATTGGAGGCGGACCGGGTTCAGCCGATGCAGCGCGCCGAACGGCCCCTTCGGATTCCACCATTCGGCGGCGAGCTTGGAGAACTTCTCGATCTCGGCGGGGTCGAGTGTGGTGGCCATCTGCTATCCAGATCGGCGCGGGAACGAGGCGGGTCAAGGCGTATCGCCAAAGCCCGGAAGCGTGCTAATGCCGCTGGCAACGCTTCGGAAAACGACATTCTCCCCATGTCTCGATTGGTGATGAAGTTCGGTGGCACGTCCGTGGGCGACGTGGACCGCATCGCCCGCGTCGCGCGCATCGTCGCGGCTGAGAGAAGGCCCGGGCAGGGCTTGGCTGTCGTTGTGTCGGCCATGTCGGGCGAGACTGACCGATTGGTCGGGCTGGCGCGGGCCGCGGCTGGCGAAGGCGGCAATGGCGCGCCGATGAACGCGGCCGATTTCAATGACGAGTATGATGTCATCGTCTCCACCGGCGAGCAGGTGACGACGGGGCTGCTGGCGCTGGCGTTGCGGCGGATCGGCGTGCCGGCGCGGTCTTGGCAGAACTGGCAAATTCCATTCCGCACCGACACCGCCCACTCGAAAGCGCGCGTTGCCGACATCCCGGAAGAGGTGATCGGTAGATCCATGGACGAGGGCGTTGTCGCCATCGTGCCCGGCTTTCAGGGGATCACCGACAATGACCGCATCACCACGCTTGGGCGCGGCGGCTCCGATACGTCGGCGGTGGCGTTGGCGGCGGCGCTGAAGGCTGAGCGCTGCGACATCTACACGGACGTGGATGGCGTCTACACGACCGACCCGCGCGTGGTGTCGAAGGCGCAGCGGATCGAGAAGATTTCTTACGAAGAAATGCTCGAACTCGCGTCGGCAGGCGCGAAGGTTTTGCAAACGCGCTCGGTCGAACTCGCGTTTGCCAAGCGCGTGCCGGTGCGGGTGCTTTCGAGTTTCGTCGAGCCGGGGGCGCCTAATCCCGGCACGCTGGTATGTCCTGAGGATGAGATCGTGGAAAAGCAGGTTGTTTCCGGCGTTGCCTATTCGCGCGACGAGGCGAAGGTCACGCTGCTCGGCGTCGAGGATCACCCAGGCGTTGCCGCCGAGATTTTCGGGAAGCTGGCGGACGCCAACATCAACGTGGACATGATTGTCCAAAGCGAAGCCCGCCAACCCGAGCGGCAGAATATCCTTTTCACATGCCCGGACCGTGACGCCTCTCGCGCCGTGGAAGCGATTGAATCGATCAAGGCAAAGATTGGCGTCGAGGAAGTTCACGTTCGCCGCGATGTGGCCAAGGTTTCGGTTATTGGCATCGGCATGAGAAGCCAAGTGGGCGTGGCGCGCGCGATGTTCGCCGCGTTGGCGCAAAAGGGTATCAACATCGAGGCGATCTCTACCTCGGAGATCAAGATTTCGGTGTTGATCGACGCTGCGTACACGGAGCTGGCCGTGCGCGCGCTGCACACGGCTTATGGATTGGACGCCGCGTGAGCGGTGATGTTGGAGGGCGCTAAGCCGCGATGGTTGGACCCGCGAGCATTGGCGGATCCCGGGTGCTCCTGCGCAAATTGCGGGAGATCATGGAGACTGGCGCGGAGCCGCAGGAGCGGCTGAACCGGCTCGTCACCATGGTTGCGTCGACCATGGTCGCGGACGTGTGCTCCATCTATCTGACGCGCGGCGGCTACAACGAACTCTTCGCGACGCAGGGCCTGTCGCCGGCCGCGGTTCACAACACGCGGCTGAAGCCTGGCGAAGGTCTCGTCGGCTTGGTTGCAGAGACTGCGCAACCATTGAACCTCGCTGACGCTCAACATCATGAGCGCTTCGCCTACAAACCCGAGACGGGCGAAGAGCCGTTCAACGCGTTCCTCGCCGTGCCAATCGTGCGCTCGGAGCGCACCTTCGGCGTGCTCGTCGTGCAGAACCAGGTCTCGCGACTCTATGGCGAGGACGAAGTCGAAGCGCTGCAGACCATCGCCATGGTGCTGGCCGAGATGGTCGCCTCCGGTGCGTTCGGCGATCTGACCGGGCTGGCCGAAGTCGAGGCGGTGCCAAGCCGGCCAGAATTGCTCACCGGCCGTTCGTTCTCCGATGGCATCTGCATTGGCACTGCGGTGTTGCATGAGCCGCACGCGCCGCTCGGCCGCGTGATCGCGGATGACCCGATTAAAGAAGAGGAGCGGCTGAACGCGGCGCTGAGCCAAGTGCGGCGCGCGCTGGAGGATATGCTTGAGGGCGATCCTGGGCGCATTTCCGGCGTTTCGCGTGA
>JADLHI010000313.1 GCA_020848895.1 Hyphomonadaceae bacterium | reverse complement strand
TTCTGGCGCCGCTGACAACGGTCAAGCGCCGCATTGCCGGACGGCGCGGCCGCGCCGACTCGGTCAGCCAGATTTCGGTGAA
Source organism: Hyphomonadaceae bacterium (assembly GCA_020848895.1). Taxonomy (GTDB): domain Bacteria; phylum Pseudomonadota; class Alphaproteobacteria; order Caulobacterales; family Aquidulcibacteraceae; genus Vitreimonas. Next base: position 7,020 of record JADLHI010000313.1, on the reverse strand, counting down.
AGCCGAGAGTGAGGACGTGCTCAATCGGCTGCAGGAGGACGTCGAGAACACATTGCGTCAGCGTCACCGCACGCGCGAGGGCGAAGAAGATTTCACCGTTCAGAACCTCAGTTCGATCAGCGAGACAATGGCGCAGACAACAGGCGTGTTTACTGCCCTTTTGGGGGGAATTTCGGCGGTTTCTCTGCTCGTTGGTGGTATCGGCATTATGAACATCATGCTGGTGAGTGTCACAGAACGGACACGCGAGATCGGTCTGCGCAAAGCCTTGGGGGCCCGGCAGTCAGACATTCTTCATCAGTTTGGCTTGGAGGCCGTGACGCTTTCCGTCGCGGGAGGGATAATCGGGTTAGTTATTGGCGTTGCTGGCGCGTGGGGGATGACAACACTATTTAACCTACCATTGGTGGTGTCGCCGTTAAATGCTGGGTTGGCGATCGCCTTTTCTGGATTGGTCGGGGTCGTGTTCGGCGCGTATCCCGCATGGCGCGCGGCGAAGCTCGATCCGATCGAGGCGCTGCGGCGGGAATGAGGAAGAAGTCCTTGATGCGTACCTTGATGGTTTCACTGGCCGCTCTGAGCGCCGCAATCGGTACGGCGCAAGCCGACACGCTGGGCGAGGCGATGACCTCGGCGCAGGAATCGAACCCCACGCTCGCCGCACAGCGGCAAAGATTGCGCGCGACGCGCGAGGCGCTGCCGCAAGCGATCTCGGCCGCGCTGCCGCAGGTTTCTGTCTCGGGCTCGGCGTCGGCGAACGATCGCGACTTTGAAGATCCGCTTGTCACCGACAGCGGCCGCACCGAAACGTGGACGACATCAGCGAACATTTCGCAGCTGCTCTTCGGTTCCGGCCGGGTGCTGGCGTCGACGCGCGCGGCGCGGGCGCAGATCGCCGGCGCGACCGCCGACTACGAAGGCGCGCGCCAACAGCTCCTGCTCGATGTCGCGACAGCGTATGCGAACGTGCGCCAGGCGCAGGCCGTTGTTGCGGCGCGCGAGCAGAACGTCGCCAACTTGCAGCAATTGCTCGACTACGCGCACGCGCAGTTTGAAGCCGGCGTTGTGACGCGCACCGATGAAGCGCAGGCGCAAGCGCGCTTCGCGCAGGCGCGCACTTTGTTGGTGCAGGCTCAAGGCCAGATGGCGGCGGCGGTTGAAGCGTATCGCCGTTTGGTCGGCCGCCCGCCGTCTGATTTGCAAGCGCCGCCGGCTGCGACGGGTCTGCCGATGGACATGGAAAGCGCGCTCTCGACGGCCGTTGACAACAGCCCGGTCTTGATCAGCGCGCAGGCCGATACGCGCTTGGCTGACGCAAACGTTGACGCCGCCGCCGCGCAAGGGCGCCTGAGTGTGACGGCGGAAGCGGGATTTTCCCAGGGCGCTGACTTCGATGACAATCTTTCGGAAAGCTCGAACGACAGTGTTGGCGTGCGGGTTTCAGTGCCGCTCTTTCAGGGCGGCCTCATCCGTTCGCGCACGCGCCAGCAGCGGGCTTTGCGTTCGGCCTCGAACCTCGATCTCGCCGCGGCTGAGCGTAGCGTGCAGGAGAGCGTGACTAACGCTTGGACCGGGCTCGCCAGCGCCCGCTCGGCCGTGCAATCGGCGCAGGAACAGGTTGATGCGGCTGAACTCGCCTATGAGGGCGTTCGGCTGGAGCAGGAGACGGGTCTGCGTTCGACCGTCGAGGTGCTCGATCAGGTGGCCGACCTGTTGACGGCGCAGATCGCGTTGGCGCAGGCCGAGCGCGATTTGGTGGTGGCCGAGCGCCGGATGCTGGCGGCTGTCGGCACGCTCGATATTCCGGCGGCCTCCGGCGGCTTGATCGAGAACAACAACGACCAGCTGCGCGGCCGCTGATCGGCCCCGCGATACGGCTAGATCGCCAATAGCGTGCCTTGCGCGCGGTTCGATGTTAGAGCCACCGCATGATGTCGTTCTTCTCCATGCGTTGGCTCGGCGCGTTGGCGCTGCTTGTGGCGCTCTTCCTGGCGATCATGTTCGCGGGGTTGGCGCTGACGCCAGACGCCGTGCGTCAGCACAACGGACCCGAGCAGTTCAACGCCAACGCCTCGCGCGAGCGGCTGATCCGTATCCTCGGCGATGAGACGCCGCATCCGGTCGATAGCGCAGCTGAGGATGTCGTGCGGGAGCGGCTTCTGCGCGAGATCGTGTCGCTTGGATTCACACCGGAGGTTCGCGACACATTCGCCTGCCGGCCGCAGCCGCGTGGGCCGCTCGTCGATTGCGCGCGCGTGCGCAACATCGTCTTCAGCGTCGGACCTGAGAGCGGTCCCTCCGTGCTCGCCGCTGCGCATTACGACTCCGTCGCCGCCGCACCGGGCGCCAGCGATGACGGCATCGGCGTTTCAGTATGGCTTGAGATCGCGAAGATGCTGTCGCGCGAGCCGCTGACGCGGCGCGTGATCTTCCTTTTCAGCGATGGCGAGGAACCAGGGCTCTTGGGCGCCTATGCCTTCGGAACCGGCGATCCGCTAATGGCGTCGGTGGAATCGCTGGTAAACCTTGAGGCGCGCGGCTCGCGTGGACCTGCGATCTTCTTTGAGTCCAATCAGCCAAACGCCGATGCCATCGCGGCATTCGCCAACGCGCCGCGCCCGATCGCCAATTCGGTGATGGCCGATGTTTATGCGCTCTTGTCCAACTCCAGTGACGTAACGGCGCTGACGCGACCTGGCCTCGATGTGCTCAACATCGCTGTGCTCGACGGCTTGGAGGACTATCACACGCCGCAGGACAATATCGCCTCGCAAGATATTCGCAGCGTTCAGCATATGGGCGATGTGGCGCTGAGCGTCGTCCGCAGGCTTGCAACCAATTCCGACGCGGATGTCGCGACGCCCATGATCTATACCGACATCGCCTCGCGCGCCTTTGTTGCCGCGCCGAGCTGGGCGGGGCAGGTCGCATTGGCGATATGCGCGTTGATCGCCGGAATTTCATTCTGGCGCGCCGAGTCCGCCAATTACTGGTCGGCGCTGGCGGCGCCGCTGGCGATGATGGTGGTTGCCGGCGTCCTCGCCTTTGGCGTTGGCTTTGCGCTCAACATGCTTCGTCCCGGCGCTGAATACGGTTTCGCGCACCCAGAGCCGGCGCGCGCCTGGTGCATTCTCTCCGCGTTGTTGGGCGCTGTGCTCGCGCTCATGCTGCTGCGCACTGCGCGTTCTTCCGCGCAAACGACGGCCGCCGCTATGCTGTGCTTCGCGGTCATCGGCGGGCTGCTGTCCTTCTTGCTTGCCGGCATCTCGATTCTGTTTGCAATTCCCGCGGCGCTCTTTGCGCTCGGCGCTGTCGCGTCGCTGGCGTGGAAGCCTGCGGCGGTGATCGGCGCTTGGCTTGCGGCGCTCGCGGCGTTGGCGATGTGGGCGCCGATGTTGTCTCTCATCGAGTTGGCTTTGGGCTTTGAGATGCCATTCGCGCTCGCGATCGTCGCAGCGTTGATGATCTTGCCGTGGCTCGGTTTGATCGCGCACGTGCGCGGCGATGGTCGCTGGCGCGAGCTTGTCGCTGTGGTCGCGCTTGGGCTGCTCGCTGGCGCCGTTCTTTCAGGCCTGGCGCCGAGTATGTCGGAAGCGCGGCCGCGCTCGCTCAACATTACCTATTTCGTCAACACGACCGACAATCAGGCGCGCGTGCTCGCCGGTTCCGCCGAGCGTGCATTGCCTCGGACGCTCACGGGCGCGTTTCAACCTGAACCTATTTTGCCCGGCGATCGCTCCGACACTTGGACCACGCCAGCGCCGGTTGAAGCGGTCGCGCCGCCGATGCTGCAAGAGATCAGCGTATCGCAAGAAAATGGTGAGCGCATCGTGCGTGGCCGCTTGGCGATGAACGGCGCCTATCGCGCCATTCTCCGAATGCCGACGGCCGCAACGCCATTGCGCGCACGCGTCAATGGCGTGCTGACGGATTTTTCCGACACCGGCGGCGAAGACGGCGACTACATGAATCTGGCTTGCCAAGGCCGCGCCTGCGATGGTGCGACGATCGAGATTACCCTCGGCGCCGACGCCTCAAACGAGTGGTTCATAATCGGCCAATTTCCGGGCCACACCACGCCTGCGTCCGAGGCGCTGCGTACGCGTCGCGGCCCGACGGCAACACCGATCCAAGCTGGCGATGGTACAACCACGCTAACGCGCTTCGTTCCAGGCTGAGCCTACGGCGCTTGCTTGACCTCGCCCGGCTGCAGTTTGAACGCATCCACTTCCCAGGACGCGACCGGACGCAGAACCGAGACGGCCCACTCGCGCTCAGAAGCGAAGGTTGTGCGCATCAGCCGAAGCGCCTCGGCCTCCTCGCCGCAAAGAACATAATAGCGAAGCGTCGCCGAGTGCCCGCCAACGCTTGCGACCTGAACGACGAACCCGTGCATGGCCTGAGTTTGAGCACGGCGATGGTTTACAATAAACGTGTAGCGATGATTTTTGCACGCGCTGAGCGGATGCTCGCGTTGAACTGTGATCGCTCATGCCTGGGTGCTGCTTCGCGAATGCGGCTTGCTTGTGCGCGCACGCGCGCCGTCAGCGCGAGTTGGTCTATGCCGAAAGGACTATGCCGTGGGACTAGAGCGTTTCGGCGCCCTCGCATAACAAGTTCATAATCGCTGTAACGCTTGTTCCACTCGAAATGAGCACCGAAGCTGTCGTCCAACTTGATGGTGGGTTCGACATCGTGGGCAGTCAGATTAGCGGGGCGCTTGAGGCGTTGCCGATTAGGCAACTTGAGCAGGTACTAGACCAACTCAGCAACGTTCCCTTCTGTTTGAAGGATTGTGAGCTGCGCCATGTCGGGGCTAATGCCGCCATGGCGGAACTCTGCGGCGTGGCAAGCCGGGCCGACGTTCTTGGCGCCGGGGCTGGTGCTTTCTTCGACGAAGCGACGAGCGAATCGTGGGAGGCGCATGATCGCGCCGTCCTTCGAACGCGGCGTCCGTCCCGCCAAGTCATGGCGAAAGTGGTTTTGGCGCAGGGGCGCCATTACTGGTTGTTGATCGGCCGTTGGCCCATTTTGGGCGATTGCGGCGAGCTTGCCGGGATTGCGGCGATCGCGCAGCGCTTGGAATTATCCGGGCGCAAAGACCAAACCTATCGGCGCGTCGCCGAGGCGTCGCAGCTTATCCGCGGGAGGCTGGACGGATTGATCGACGTTGGCGATTTGGCTGCGCGTCTTTCGGTATCCGTGTCTCAACTCGAGCGGGACTTCGTGTCCGTCTTCGGCGTAGGACCGCGGCGCCTGTTTACAAAATGGCGCTTGGAGCTTGCCGTCGATCTGCTCGGTGAAGAGCGTTCAATCGCCGATGTGGCGCATGCCTGCGGCTACAAGGACCAGAGTGCATTCTCTCGGCAATTCGGGGCGACGTTCGGCATGTCGCCCTCGAAATTTCGAAGCAGCAAGCGCGCGTACGCTTAGCCGCTTCGCCGATCGCAAAGCGCGCATCAATCTGTACAACACGTAGCGCGCGTTACATGCGCGCAGCGTGCGCGCGGCGATTGATGCGCGACGCCAAAGATCGCGATTGCAAAAATGTGACATGCGAAACGGCTTCAAACAATTAGGCCTGGTTCAGCATGTTTGGAGCTTTTTCGGGGCAAGACCGATTTTCGCGAACGCCGTAAGTGTGTGTGAGAGGGCGCGGGATCCGGCACAGCAAAGCGAAACTCTCCACGGCTTCGAACCCCCTGGAGCGAGTGTCTCGCGCTCTCATAAATTTCCTTGGGTTCGAAGGGGGAAGAAGATGAGCAAGACGAAAAGTCAGGGGAAGCGCAAGTCCCTGCTGACGGGCGCCTCGGTGCTTGCGGCCGCGGCTGCGGCGATCGCGGCAACGCCGGCGATGGCGCAAGATCGGGATGATGATGACGAAGCGATCGTCGTCACGGGCACGCGCTTGGTGCGTCAGGATTTCGAAGCCATCAGCCCGATCACGACGGTCGGCGCCGAACAGCTCGAACTGACGGCGACGCTGACCACGGACTCGCTGCTGAACGAACTTCCGCAGATTATTCCGGGCAACACCCGCACATCGAACAATTCCGGCGGCGAACGCTTCGCCACGGTCGATTTGCGCGGCCTCGGCCCGAGCCGCACCTTGGTGCTGGTCAACGGCGAACGCGTCCCGGCGTCTTCGACCTCCGGAACGGTCGACATCAACACCATCCCGGCCTCACTGATTTCGCGCATCGAAGTCGTGACCGGCGGCGCATCTGCCGTGTACGGCTCTGACGCTCTCGCGGGCGTCGTGAACTTCGTCTTGAAGGACGATTATGAAGGCGGCGAAGTCTCGATGACTTACGGCGCCGAATTGGAAACCGGCAACAGCGCCGAATTCGAAATCAACGGCCTCGTCGGCGGCAACTTCGCCAACGGTCGCGGCAACCTCACGACCTACGCGTCCTACTATAATCGCGAAGGCGTCTTGCAGAGCGAGTACGACTATTCGCGCATCTCCGGCGGCGTTTGCTCCAACGCGACGATTGGACCATTTGTTTGCGACTCCGCCGCGGAGGCGACGGTCGCCGGCACGACAATTCTCGCTGCGGGCGGCTCTGCGACGCCGCCATGGGGCTGGATCACGAACGACGCTCAAGGCGCTGGCCCGGACAAGGTTCTCGGCACCGCCGACGATACCGGCAACCCATTCGGCGGCATGAATGGTGCGAACTCCCTGGCGGTTTCGCTGCCCGGCCAGTTCGCGAATGTGAACCACGATTGTAACACCGCGACGGCGACGCAGAACATCGCTGGCGGCGCCTTGTCGTTCAACGATGCTGGCCAGCTGATCCCGCGCCTCACGGCCGGCGGCTGCCAAATCCCGGATCGCGCGGCGGGTTCATCTCGCTACAACTTCGCCCCGGACAACTTCCTGATCATCCCGGGTGAACGCATCGCGCTCTCGACGATCGGTCACTACGACATCTCCGACACGCTGCGTCTCAACGTTCTGTTCAACTACACCAACTCGCAGAACGAAGTTCAGCTGGCGCCGACCCCGGCGACCGG
>JADLHI010000312.1 GCA_020848895.1 Hyphomonadaceae bacterium | reverse complement strand
GCGAGAGGCGGCGCGCGTGCAGGCTGGGAAACGCGCGGCCATGAAAGGGGCAGCGGAGTAATCTGGACCGCCGGCGCCCTCGCCGGCAGGCGCCGGTGTTGGCCGGCGAGGGCGCCGGCGGTCCATATTGGACGGAGTAAAAGATGAGCGATCCGAGCAAGGAATGGCCGCTGTGGGAAGTGTTCGTGCGCGGCAAGGGCGGGCTTTCGCACCGCCATGTCGGCAGCGTACACGCGGTCGACGCGAAGATGGCGCTTGAGCACGCGCGCGACACCTACACGCGGCGCATGGAAGGCGTGAGCCTGTGGGTGCTGCCATCGGCGCAGATCGTGGCGTCCGATCCGGGCGATGCGGCCGCGCTGTTCGAGCCGGCGGAAGACAAGGTCTATCGCCACCCGACGTTCTACAAAATCCCTGACGGCATCAAGCACATCTGATGGATGCAATTGCCACATACGCACTGCGGCTAGGCGATGACTCGCTCATTCTTGGCCAACGCCTGAGCGAATGGTGCGGACACGCGCCGGTGATTGAGGTTGATCTCTCGCTGACGAACGTGGCGCTCGATCAGATCGGACAAGCAACGCATTTCCTCAATCTCGCTGGCGAACTTGAAGGCAAAGGCCGCGATGGCGACGCCCTCGCCTTTCGCCGCGATGTGATGGACTTCACCAATTGCCTGCTGGTCGAGCAGCCAAACGGCGATTTCGCGCAGACGATGGCGCGGCAGTTGCTGTTTTCACACTATCAGGAATTGCTGTTTGCGGCGCTGACGGGTTCGAAGAACGCCACCATTGCGGCGATCGCCGCCAAGGCGGCGAAGGAAGTCGCCTATCACGCCACGCTTGCGAGCGATTGGGTCACCCGGCTGGGCGATGGCACGGACGAGAGCAAAGCGCGCATGGTCGCCGGGATCGACTGGATGTGGCGCTTTGCAGATGAGCTGTTCGCGATGGACGATGTCGATGCTGCGGCGATTGCGGCTGGCGTCGGCGTCGATAAGGCGGCGTTGCGTGCGGCGTGGGACTCGCGGATCGATGCAGTGCTTGCCGACGCAACGTTGTCGCGCCCTGCGCCGCGCCGCGCGACAACGGGCGGTCGCATCGGTCGCCACTCCGAACATCTCGGCCATTTGCTGAGCGACCTGCAATTCCTGCAACGCGCGTATCCGGGCGCGAGGTGGTGATGGCGCATCATCGACCGCCGGCGCCCTCGCCGGCCAGCACCGCGCATGCCGGCGAGGCGCCGGCGGTCCATATGCGCGCCACTCTCGCGAACGTTCCCGATCCCGAGATTCCAGCAGTCTCCGTCATTGATCTTGGCATCGTCCGCGAAATTCACGCCGATCGCGTCGTTATCACGCCGACATACACCGGCTGCCCCGCCACTATCACCATCGAGCAATCGATCCGCACGGCGCTCGATGCGAATGGCTTTGCGGACGTTGCAATCGAAACGACGCTTTCGCCGCCCTGGTCTACGGATTGGATCAGCGACGAAGGCCGCGAGAAATTGCGCGCCTACGGCATCGCGCCGCCGCCAAGAGGCGCGGCCGCGGCTTCGTTGAAAAATCAGACGGCCGCCGACTGCCCGCGCTGCGGTTCGTCCAACACCGAAGAGCTTTCACGTTTCGGCTCCACGCCCTGCAAAGCGCTTTGGCGCTGCAAGGCCTGCGCAGAGCCGTTCGACCGGTTTAAGTGTCACTAATGGCAAGCATTGATTTTCACAAACTGCGCGTGGCGGAAGTGAAGCGCGAGACGCCGGACGCGGTGTCGGTGCGCTTTGAGCTGCCCGAGGCGCTGCGCGACGCATTTGCGTTCAAGGCGGGGCAACACCTCACCTTCCGCCGCGACTTCAACGGCGAGGAAGTGCGGCGCAATTATTCTGTTTGCGTCAGCCCCAGCGAAGGCGTGCTGAAGATTGGCGTCAAGAAGATCTCTGGCGGTGCGTTTTCAAGCTGGGTGAACGATGACCTGAAGGCTGGCGACGAACTCGAAGTGATGGCGCCGCACGGGTCGTTCTGCTGGAGTTTCGATCCGGACGCGCGGCGCGAGTATGTGGCCTTCGCCGGCGGCTCAGGCATCACACCGATCCTCTCGCTGATGAAGACCGCGCTCGCGATGGATCCGCAGTCGCGCTTCACGCTCCTCTACGGCAATCGCAATTCGCCGGGCGTGATGTTTCTCGAAGAAATCGCCGGCCTCAAGGATCGCTATATCGACCGCGTCTCCGTGTTTCACTTCCTGGAGGAAGAGGAAGAGGAAATCGAACTCTTCAACGGCCGTCTCGACGCCGCGAAGGTAAGCGAAATCCTCGCAACGCTGGTGAATCCCGCCGACATCGATGCGTTTTTCATCTGTGGCCCCGGCCCGATGATGGACGCGATTGAAGAAGCGCTCACTGCTAAGGGCGTAGAGAAGCCACGCATCCTCATCGAGCGCTTCACCACCGGGCCTCTCTCTACGGCGCAAGCCGCCGCCGCGCGTGCGCTCGAAGAAAAAGCCGCTGGTCTGAAGATGAGCGTGACGCTCAATGGCCGGCGCATGCAGGTCGCGTTCGATCCGAAGAACCACTCGATCCTGGATAACGTCCGCGCCGCCGGCCTGCCCGCGCCGTTTGCGTGCAAAGGCGGCGTCTGCGCCACTTGCCGCGCCAAGGTGACGGCGGGCGAAGTCAGCATGAAAGTGAATTACGGCCTCTCGGAGCAAGAGATCGCCGACGGCTACGTGCTCACTTGCCAGGCAACCCCTCTTACCGAAGGCGTGGCGCTGACGTACGACGTCTAGGTCATGTCAGAAAATGGTTGGAACGAGTCCGCGGACGCTTGGATCGCGGACATGGGAGAGCACGGCGATTTTGGGCGCCGGTATGTGCTCGATCCAGTAATGGCGCCGCGCGCGTTGGCGGCAAAGCCTCAGACGATGTTGGATGTCGGCTGCGGCGAGGGCCGCTTCTGCCGCATGCTCGGCGCCACTGGCATTGCCTGCACCGGCATCGATCCGACACGCACGCTGCTTGAGCATGCGCGCGAGCGCGATCCGCGCGGTATTTATATCGAAGCGAGCGGCAATGCATTGCCGGTAGGCGACGCGAGCTTTGACCTTGTGGTCAGCTATCTTAGCCTGCTCGACATGCCGGAGATCGGCGCGCCAATCGCTGAGATGGCGCGGGTGCTGAAGCCTGGCGGCACACTGCTCATCGCCAATTGCAACAGCTTCAACACGGCTGGCGCCGAGAGAGGTTGGGTGCGCGGCTTCGGC
>JADLHI010000311.1 GCA_020848895.1 Hyphomonadaceae bacterium | reverse complement strand
GGCAAGACGATCGAGAAAGCTGAGATCGAAGGCCTGCCAGAAGCCGCGCTCGGCGATCCGCGCGATAGCGGTGGCCGCGGTCGCCGCGCCGAGGAACTCAAGAAAGAGCACAACCGGCGTCTCTCGGAGAAGAAGAAAAAATACCAAAAGCGCGACGAAGATCGCCCCACCGCTTCAACCGAGCCGGTTCAACGCACCGAAGCGAAGGCTGAACCGCGCCGCGAGGAGCGTCCGCGCCGCAACGATGGCCCACGCAATGAGTCACGCCGCGAAGAACGCCGCCCGCCACGCGACGACAACGGTCCGTCCGTTACCGGCTTCGGCGACAGCACGCCGGCGTTTCTGAAGCCGAAAAAATAGCCGGCGTTTCAGCCATCGCAGCGCAGAGCAACCTCACTCTATCCCGCGCATACACCTCACGCCTCCCGGCCAAGTTCGCGGGCATGGCAGATGCGGGCGAACGCCGAGCCGGGACCCAGGGGCCTTTACACTCAAGCGTTTGCAGCCTCTGGATCCCGGCTCGCGGCCGGGGCCGCGTCCGGGAAGCGTGGTGAAGAACCGGGGATAGACGCTCCACCCGATCCCAAGCCTCGAAAAACCAATCGCGGGAAGGCGGAGACGTTAGCGTCTCTCTTCCCACCACCCACGCGAGCGCCGCCGCGTTCCCACCCTCCTCTTGAACCGCCGGGCGTGGCGCCCCGCCGGTGAAGGCGAAGCCGCGCCGCCTTACGGCTTCAACCTTGCCGCCATCTGCTTGCGGAAGGTCGCGCCATACGGCGGGCGCAACATCGCCAGCAGCTCCGCCGAGATTTGACGATAGATCGCCTTCTCGTGGCTGAACTCGATGAAGCCGCGATGGCCGTGATAGGCGCCCATGCCTGACGGCCCCACGCCGCCAAACGGCAGATCGTCCATGGCGAAGTGAAAGATCACATCGTTGATGGTGACGCCGCCGGAATGCGTCCGGTTCAGCAGCGCTTCGCTCTCGTCGTTGTCGTCGCCAAAATAATAAAGCGCCAACGGACGTGGGCGTGCGTTGATTTCCGTGATCGCCGCATCGACGGATTCGACCGTCCGCACCGGCAACACCGGTCCGAAAATCTCTTCCTGCATCACCTGCATCTCGTCGGTGGCGTTCAAAATGATCGTTGGCGGAATCTTGCGGTGCTCTTGCTGGCTGAAATCCTCATTGGCCGGATTGATCGTCACGATCTCGCCGCCCTTCGCCTTGGCGTCAGCAATCAGTCCCGTGATGCGATCATAGTGGCGTTGATTGATCACCGCCGTGTAGTCGGCGTTGTCCTTGATCGTTGGATACATCTTGGCGACCGCCGCCTTCGACGCGGCCACGAATTCCGGCACGCTTTCCTTTGGCGCCAGCACGTAGTCCGGCGCCAGGCAGATTTGCCCGGCGTTCATCGTCTTGCCCGTCATCACGCGCGCTGCTGTCTTCGCCAAGTCGGCGCCTTTGCCGATCACCACCGGTGATTTGCCGCCAAGCTCCAGCGTCACCGGCACAAGATTATCGGCGGCGGCGCGCATCACGTGACGGCCCACATTGGTCGCGCCCGTGAAGATCAAATGGTCGAACGCAAGCCCGGCAAACGCTGCGCCGACTTCCGGCCCGCCCTGGATCACCGCCAGTTCGTCCTCATCGAAATAGAGATCAACCGTTTGCGCCATCAGCGCCGAGACATTCGGCGTGAACTCGGAGGGTTTCAGCATCACGCGGTTGCCGGCGGCGAACGCTCCGGCGATGGCGTCAAACGCCAGCGAGACCGGAAAATTCCATGGCGAGATGACGCCCACCACGCCCTTTGGCTGGTAACGTACTTCCGCACGCGCGCCAAAAAGCCCCAGCGCCGATGGCGTCACCGCGCGCTTTTGCGGCGCCATCCATTTTTCGACGTTGGCGCGCGCTTGCTTCAGCGGTCCTACCGCTCCCGAAATGTCCGTGAACAGCGACATATCCTTCGAGCGGGCGCCGAAGTCCTCGTTGAGCGCGGCCAAGAATTCATCCTTGTGCGTCAACACCAGATTGACGGCGCGCGTCAGCCTGTCCTTGCGAAGTCTCGCGTCCGGGGCGCCCTTGCTGGTCTGCAGGCGTTTCTGCAACTCCAGAATCGCGCTCATCCGCGCTTTTGTTTCTTCGATGGACGGTTGGACTGGCCGGTTCATGTCGCGCCTCCCAAGGGCTTTGAAGCATGTCTACCGCTTACCGTGGACGTAAGCGCAACTACTCATTTTTACCGGATTAATCCCGGCATTTACCACTCGTCCATACCCTGCCCTCTACCGTCGCTGAGATTGCAGAATCTGCGGGTTGCGCGTGACTGATCAAGACATCCTGATGCAAGGCCCCGGCGGCGCAAACGTCGCCCTGGAGACGCTGGAGCTGATGCGCCTGCACGGCGTTCCTCCCACGAGCGCCAACTACGAAGTCTGGCTGTCCTATCGGCTGAACCGCAATCAGACGCTTCGCGAAGCCATCGACACCCGTATCGCCGCCGGCGCAGGCTTTACGAGCGAAGAGAACGCTCAGCTGCACGAGCAGTTTTTCACGGGCTTGGGATCTTCGGCCCAAATCCTTCTGGCCGGCGAAAAGATCGCCCGCGATCTCAGCCATGTCGTCTCGTTCCTGAAAGAGGCCGAGAACAAGAGTGGCGATTACGGACGCACCCTCGAAACAGCCGCCACCGACCTCAACCGCGGCCTCGGTCCGGACCAAATTCGCCAAGTCGTCTCCAGCCTTGCGGCTGCGACGCTTGACATGGCCAACCACAATCAAACGCTCAACGAGCAGCTGAAGAAGTCGACGTCCGAGATCGACACCCTGCGCACGAGCCTTGAATCCGTGCGCATGGAATCGTTGACCGACAGCCTCACCGGTCTCGCTAACCGGCGCATGTTCGACGAGACGCTGCGCATGCGCATCGAAGAGGCGAAAGCACAACGCACCGAGCTTTCGCTGCTGTTGTGCGACATCGATTACTTCAAGCGCTTCAACGACACGTGGGGCCATCACACCGGCGACCAAATTCTCCGCTTCCTCGCCAGCGCTCTTCAGGCGCACGCCCGCCCCGATTTCCTCGTCGCCCGTTACGGCGGCGAAGAATTCGCCGTGGTCATGCCGCGCCTGAGCGCGCGCGTCGCCCAGCAGACCGCAGAGGCGCTGCGCGAAGCCATCCAGGCTAAACGTCTGCGCCGCCGCTCCACCAATGAGGACCTGGGACAAGTGACTGTGTCGATCGGCATTGCGCGCCTGCAATCGGGCGACACGCCGGCTGGTCTTATCGAGCGCGCCGATGCATGCCTCTATGCGTCCAAGCGCAACGGCCGCAATCAAACCACCACCGACTCGACGCCGGTTCTTTACGTCGCGTAGCTGCCCTTCCGGCAGCGTATCGCCCACCGCGAAAGTTTGCTTAGATCGCTCCCGCGCTTGAGTGTGGGAGAGGACCAGTGGCTAAAGCCAAATACGAACTGCAAGACGGCGTCGCGCTCATTACGCTGAACGATCCCGCCACGCTGAACGCCATCTCGGTTGAGATGACCGAGGAACTCAACTTGCTCTTCGACCGCGCCTGCGCCGAAGCGCGTTGCGTCGTGCTGACGGGCGAAGGCCGCGGCTTTTCATCTGGCGCCAACCTCGCTGGCGGCGCGCCGCCGATTGCAGACGATGGCCTGCCTGATCTCGGCGGACGCCTGGAGCAGACGTTCAATCCGTTCGTCACCAAGCTGCGCGATTTGCCGATCCCGTACGTCACCGCCGTCAACGGCGCCGCCGCGGGCATTGGCTGCTCGTTTGCATTACTGGGCGATCTCATCGTCGCCGGCGAGAGCGCCTACTTCCTGCAAGCCTTTCGGCGCATTGGCCTCGTACCCGACGGCAGCGCCACCTATCATCTGCCGCGCATGATCGGTCGCGTGCGCGCCATGGAGATGATGCTGCTGGGCGAGAAGATTCACGCCAAACAAGCCTATGACTGGGGTTTGGTGAACCGCTGCGTGCCAGACGCCGAGTTGTTGGCGACCGCGAAGGCGCTTGCGCTGGAGTTGGCGCATGGGCCAACCAAGACGCTTGGCATGATCCGGCGCCTAGCGTGGTCGTCGCTGGAAAATAGCTGGGACGAGCAATTGAACGCCGAGCGCCAAGCGCAAAAGATCGCGGGCCGCACAGAAGATTTCCGCGAAGGCGTGCAGGCGTTCTTCCAAAAGCGCCCCGCCAACTTCAAAGGCAACTAGCGCTTCGCCGTCTTTTTCGGAGATGGCTTGTTCGCGTTCTTCGGCGCAGCCTTGGCTTTCTTCGGCGGCTTAGTCGCCGCTTTCGCCTTCGCGATCTTCAACGCCTTTCGGCCCCAGACGGCCGCCTCGTCAGGATCATCGAGCGCGTGCTCCGGCAAGCGCCAATAGCCGAGATCGATTGTCTCGCCGGCGCGCGGGCCGCTCTGCGGCGTCCATTCGAACGGACCGGATCCCGCTTCGCGCAGCTCGATCTTCAGCGCATCATCGACCTTGATATGGATGGTGTCATTGCCCAGGAGCAGAAACATGACGCCATCGGCATAGCCGCCAGCGCCGCCGAACATGCGTTTGATCTGAACCGGCCCAACGCCGACGAACAGCTCCTTCACGTACTCGTGGAAGCTGTTGGTCGCCACGGTCTTACGCCTCCGCCTTCACCGGCACGATGGTGACGCTCTCGCCACAGCCGCAAGCGTCGGTTTGGTTCGGATTGCGGAACACGAATTTCGAGGCCAGCCGCGTCGTCTCGTAGTCGATCTCCGAGCCGAGGAGGAACAGCACCGCGTCGGCCGCCACGAGGATATTCACGTCCTTGTCTTCAACCAACTCGTCGAACGGCGCAGGCTCGCTGGCGTAGTCGAGCGTGTATTCCATCCCAGCGCAACCGCCGTTCACGACGCCAACGCGCAAATAGGGCTTGTCGCCCTTCGCGATGATCTCCTTCACGCGCGCGGCGGCGGCGCCGGTGAGCGTTACGATCTTGGGTCTTGGTCTACGCGTCATCGCCTACAACATATTCAATTCAAGCTTGGCTTCGTCGCTCATGCGCGCCGGCGTCCACGGCGGATCGAACACCAAATCAACCTTCGCGCCGGTTACGCCGCGCACTTTCAACGCCGCCGCCTGCACCCAACCCGGCATTTCGCCGGCCACGGGACAACCCGGCGCCGTCAGCGTCATTTCGATATCGACGAAGCCTTCATCGTTGATATCGACCTTATAGATGAGGCCGAGTTCATAGACATCAACCGGGATCTCCGGATCGAATACAGTCTTGAACTGCGCCACCAGATCGTCGGTGATGCGATCGAGCTCGGCCTTCGGCAGAGCGCTCGGCGGGGGAACGGAACCGTCCATCATCCTCTAACTCAGAAGCTTCCGCGCCTTGTGCAAGGCCTCGACCAGGGCATCGACTTCTTCAAGCCGATTATAGCAGGCAAAACTCGCCCGCGCTGTTGCAGTAACGCCGAGGCGCTGCATCAAAGGCTGCGCGCAATGGTGGCCGGCGCGAATGGCCACGCCTTGGCGATCCAGTATCTGCGCCACGTCGTGGGGATGGGCGCCTTCGACGGAGAAAGCGACTATCGCGCCCTTGTCGGCGGCGGCGCCGTAGAGCTTGACCCAGTTCAGTTCGCGCAGAGCATTCATGGCGCGATCGCGCAGCGCCGACTCGTGCGTTTCGATGGCCGAGCGATCCTGGCTTTCAAGCCAATCGATTGCCGCTTTCAAGCCCACCGCCTCGATGATCGGCGGCGTGCCGGCCTCGAAGCGATGCGGCGGCTCGTTGTAGGTGACGCGCTCGCGCTCAACGAGATCGATCATCTCGCCGCCGCCCTCGAACGGCGGCATCGTCGCGAGCAGATCGCGTTTGCCGTAGAGCACGCCGATGCCGGTGGGGCCGTAGAGCTTGTGGCCGGTGAAAGCGTAAAAGTCGGCATCGATGGCTTGCACATCGACATGCCCGTGCACTGTCGCCTGACAACCGTCGAACAACACCTTCACGCCCTTGGCGTGTGCGATGCGCGCGATCTCTGCCGCCGGCGTCTTGGCGCCAAGGACGTTCGACATGTGTGTGATGGCGACAAGCTTCGTCTTCGGCCCAATCAGCGCATCGAGCGCTTCGAGATCGATACCGCCGTCATCGTCAATATCGAGCCACTTCAACACCGCGCCCTTGCGCTCGCGCAGGAAGTGCCACGGCACAATGTTGGAGTGGTGCTCCATCACCGAAAGAACGATCTCATCGCCCGGAGCGACGTCGAGGCCGGCGGCCACAATGTTGATCGCGTGGGTGCCGCCCTTGGTGAAGATGATGCTGTCGGTCGTCGGCGCGTTGATGAAGCGCGCCACCGTGCTGCGCGCCGCTTCAAACGCTTCCGTCGTCTCGTTCGCCAGCGTGTGCAAACCCCGGTGAACGTTTGCATAGGCGCCGCGCATCTGCGCCGCCATCGCCTCGATCACGGCCTCCGGTTTTTGCGCGCTCGCGGCGTTGTCGAGATAAACCAAGGCGCGATCGTTCACTGACCGCCCAAGGATCGCGAACTGCGCACGCACAGCATCGACATCGAATGGGCGACGGATCAGAGGCGCATTCATACCATGCCCTCCTCATCCGTCGCCGCAGGCGCCGGCGGCTTGCCCGTCGCCAACCATGTCTGCATCGCCGCGACAAGCTCATCGCGCAGCGCCTCGGGCAATCCATCGGGGATGGTCTCGGCCAAGAAGGCTTCGATCAGCAACGCCCGCGCTTCAGCTTCGGGAACACCGCGCGAGCGCATGTAGAACAGCGCGCGCTCATCTAGGCCGCCGGCAGTGTTGCCGTGGGCGCATTGTACGTCGTCGGCGTGGATCATCAGTTCCGGCTTGGCGAAGATTTCGGCGCCGTCCTCCAGCAACAAGCCCTGATGATGCTGGCGCGCGTCGGTCTTCTGCGCCACGCGCTCGACAATGATCTTGCCCTGAAATACGCCGCGCCCACCTTTGCGCGCGACGCCCTTGATCAGCTGGCGCGTCACCGCGCTCGGCGCCTTGTGTTCGATAACCGAAGTCAGGTCGGCATGACGGCCGGCGCCCGCGAGATAGGCGCCGTTCATCGTCACTTCGGCGCCCTCGCCTTCGACCGACACGTGGGTCTCGATCCGCGCCAGGCGCGCCCCAAAGGCGAGAACGAATTGCTTGTATTTGGCGCCGGCTGCGAGCCTCACGCGGGTGACCGAAAGCGGAAGCGCCTCGCCCGTCTGGATCACGACGCGCGTAAGCTCCGCGCCCGCACCCACGCGCCAGTCGAACGACCGCGCATCCATGTGCCTATCGTCGGTCATGCGTTCGACAAACAGGTGTTGCTTGCCGGGCGCGGCTTCCAGCCGCTGCGTCCCCGGCGCCAGGCGCTCGATGATGTCGCGACCATCCCGCAGCGCATGGCGCTCGTTACCGACCGCTTGACGCAAATCGGAATATTTCCACGCCTCGTTGCGGCGTGTCGGGAGTTCAGCCGAGAAGCTCACGCAGCTCTCACATATTTATCGTAGCCATCGCGCTCCAGTTCGAGCGCCAATTCCGGCCCGCCGCTGGCGATGATCCGTCCCTTGGCGAGGATGTGAACACGGTCCGGCTTAATGTAGTCGAGCAGCCGCTGATAGTGCGTGATCACCAGCAACCCGCGATCCGGCGCGCGCGCCGCATTCACACTCGCGGCCACAATCTTCAGCGCATCGATGTCGAGCCCAGAATCGGTCTCGTCCAGAATGGCGAATCTCGGTTCGAGCACGGCCATTTGCAGCGCTTCAAAGCGTTTCTTTTCGCCGCCAGAGAAGCCGACATTAAGCGACCGCTTCAGCATTTCCGGATCGATCTTGAGCGCCTCCGCCTTGGCGCGCAGCAGCTTCAGCATTTCCGGCGCCGGCATCGGCTCTTGCCCGCGCGCCTTGCGTTGAGCGTTGAGCGCGGCCTTCAAG
>JADLHI010000310.1 GCA_020848895.1 Hyphomonadaceae bacterium | reverse complement strand
TGGGCCGTGGTGTATTGCGCGAAGCGATCGTTGGGATAGCGCGTCGCCAGGCGCGCAACGATGTCGACGTCTGGAGTGACGATCAGGCTGCGCGGGACGATTTCGCGCGGCAGCGCCATACGCCAGCTGGCGTTTCGCTGATCCAGGAACGATTGCGTCATCACGCCTTGGCCAGCGTCGCCCAACATCATCGCCCGCCCGCGCGGGAACGCGGCGCGGATGCGCGGATAGTGCGTGGACGCGCCATAGGCGCCGGCGCTCGATCCGGCCACCAAGAGCCGCTCGGGCTGCTGCAGGTTGTCTTTCATCCACTGCAGCACGACACGGAAATTGTCCGCGCCGCGGTGTTCGATTGTGTAGGGTTCGCCGGTGTCCGGATCGGTGTAGTGCGCGGTATTGGAGCCTGAGTGCACGTCGCCGGTGCAGTAGGGGACGTAGACGAAACTCCAATCGCGCAGCGGATTGCGCGGATTGTTGAAATCGAAGATGCCGCTGAAGCGGTTCGGATTGTCAGTGGGGATGAGTTCGGCTTTGTAGAACCCGTCATCATCCCGATCCGCCTCGCGTCGGCGTGGGATGGCGCAGGTGACATCGTCCCAGCACGCGCCGCCGCCATCGAAGAAGACAACGAGGCCATCGCTCGCGCCGCGCCGAAACCAAAACCGGTACGCAGGATCGGTTTCGGCGGCGTGCGAACATGTGGCTTGGTAGAGCCGCCCGTCGAGCCGCGTCGGCGTTGGCGCTACCTGCACCCACTCGCTGGCTGGCGCATTCTCCGGCGCATCCGCGTGCGCGGGCATAGCAGCGCCCCACGCCAGCGCCGCCAGCATCACCCAGGTCTTCCAGAAGCTCATCGCCGCTCCACCGCCCTCAGCGCAGACCTTGATAAGAGCTGCAGGCCAAGGCGCCAACGGTGCGGAAATGCGGAGATTTGATGATCGTGCCAACGCGAAAGGCCAGAGGGCGGGGAGGCGCCTCTGGCCGATGCTTGGATGGGTGGCCCCGGTTCAGCCGGGGCTGCGCCGCTTGGTGGCGTAGTCGATGATCGAGAGCAGCAGGAACGCCACACCGACTGATCCCAAGATCACGGCGGGGATCCACATCGCGTGCTGGCCATCGCCGCCCGGGTCGACGCCGTCGATCACGTAACCCGCCGCCACGAAGCCGCCGGCGAGCGCCAGCAGCACCACTGCGCTGCCCAAGGTCTTGCGGGCGCGGTTGCCCTCTTCGAGCAGGTTCTGCGTCAGTTGCTGAACCAGATTTGGGTCGAGTTGCTGGCCGCGGGACATCGCCTGCGAAACCAGATCGTGCGCCGAGCGCTTAGTGCGTTCTCGCGCCAATGTCGGCACCAGGATAATGGCGGCGAGAAACCCGAAAAAAGTGAGAAAAAAGAAGATGCCTTCATCCATCTGAGTCAGCTCCATAGCCAGGGCTTTGCCCTATTGCTGACACAGATGCAGGCGCGCGCGGTTTTGGACGCAGCCAGCCGTCGAAAAGCTCAGCGGCCCACGCCGGCGTCGATCCAGAGGGTGAAGGTGGCGCCCTTTTCAGGGGCGCTTTCGCAGCGCACGTCGCCGCCCATGAGCCGTGCAAGGCGGCGCACCAAGGTCAGCCCCAGTCCCGCGCCGCCATTGCGCCGGGGGTTGTCCTCACCCTGTGCGAACGGCTCGAAGATGCGCGCCTGATCCTCCGGCGAAATGCCAGGACCGGTGTCGCTCACGCTAAACACAAGGCGCTCGCGCGGCCCCAATGCGTCGCGCCGCGCCGCGATGCGGATTTCGCCGCCATGGGTGAACTTCGCCGCGTTCGAGACCAGCTGCATCAGCGATTGATGCAGACGCATATGGTCGATTTCCGCTTCGCCCAGCGCGCCGCTTTCGCCCACGATCACCGTGTTGTTGTTCGCCATCGCCAGCGGCAGCGCCGCCTCACGCAATTGCTGCAGCACCGCCGAAACCGGCCCGCGCTCGCGCCGCAGTTCAATGGCGCCGGTTTCAAGCTTGGAGATATCGAGGATCACATCGATGACGCCGAGCAGCTGTCGCGCCGAAGTTCTGATCTTGGTTGCGTCCTCGGCGATCGGCCCGCGCTCGGATTCTTCCTCGATCAGTTCGGCATAGCCGATGACGGCGTTGAGCGGCGTGCGCAGTTCGTGGCTCATCGTCGCCAGAAATTGCGACTTCGCCGTGTTGGCCTGTTCAGCGGTCGCGCGCGCCGCTGCGTGCTTGGCCAGATTGCCGAGCAGTACGCGCCGGTCAATGCCGAACATGCCGGCCGCCAGCATCAGCGCGCCCAAGCTTGAGATCGCGATCGCCGTCTCCAGGCTCATGCCCGTCGTCACCAGCGGCGCACCGAGCGCAAGCACCCCGAGCGGCACGACGCATGACAGCAAAAGCCAGCGGTTGGCGGAGAAATACACAAACAGGTGGTTTGCCGAACCGCAAATCCATGCGGTCGCCAACACCATCCCCATCGCTTCGCCCGTGGTCCAGATCGCGACCGGGTAGATCGTGTAGGCGGTGGCGCCGATCACATTGATCGCCGCCAACCAGCCAAACCCTTCCGCTTCAGAACGCTTTGCCGCCGGCAGCGCCAGCGTGTCTTCGAGAAAGGGGCGCAGCGCCAATTCCCACGCGGCGATGAACGCGAGCCATACGCCGGCAAGCCACGCCGGCAGCAGCGCCAGCGAGATCAAAGCCATCACCGCGGTGTAGCCGCAGCGCGACAGCGTGCCCGTGCGCACGTTAGCGACGACATCAGCGACGGTCTGGGTGTTCATCCACGCCCGATGTTGCTCGAACGGCGATGGGGAATCAGTCACGGCCATGCGCCAACCTAACGCGCCGCGCACGGCGATGCGCAGCCACGCGGCAGTATTTGCAGGCGCGTCTGCGGTCTCAATTCGACCGCGCAAGGAAAAGCCGCGTTAGCTCAGGCGGTCTCAGGCCGGCGGTTGCGAAAGTTCTGTTGCGCCGAAGATGCGCTCGAACGATGCGCGCAGTGCCGCATCGGCATCGCTCATCGTCACCGGCAGACCGAGGTCGACCAAGCTGGTCACGCCGAACTGCGGCGCGGAAATTCCGCAGGGCGTGATGCCTGAGAAATGTTCCAAGTCAGGCTCGACGTTGAACGCGATGCCGTGAAAGCTCACCCATTTGCGCAGCCGCACGCCGATGGCGGCGATCTTATCCTCGCGCGACCAGCCCGGACCTTTGCGCTCAACCCAGACACCGACGCGCCCGTCGCGGATTTCGCCCTTCACGTTGAAGTCCGCGAGTGCGTCGATGATCCAGTGCTCCAGGTTCTCAACGAATTTGGTGACGTCACGGCCGCGCTGCCGGAGATCGATCATCACGTACGCAACGCGTTGGCCGGGGCCGTGATAGGTGAACTGCCCGCCGCGGCCGGTGCGGAACACCGGAAACCGATCCGGCGCCAGCAAGTCTGAGTCCTTGGCGCTGACGCCGGCGGTGTAGAGCGGGGGGTGCTCCAGCAGCCAAACAAGTTCGTCCGCTTCACCCGCCGCGATCGCCGCCGCGCGCGCTTCCATCGCCGCGACAGCGGTTTCGTAGTCGACCAAACCCGTGGAGACGGCCCAACCGATCATCCGTTCACACGCCCGCAACTCTTTCAGGTTCGACTAGAGCAGAATCAAATGGGGTCGTCGCGTGTCCGGTAAAAGCCAAGTCCATCATGTCGATATCGAACTGAGTGTCGTGCTCGGCCGTTGCTCGATGCCGATGCAACAGCTTTTGCGCATGGGCCGCGGGGCGGTGATCCCGCTGGACACCAAGGAGTCCGACGAGCTTTGGATTCTCGCGGCAGGGCATCCGATCGCCCGTGGGGAGATTACCATCCAGGGCGATCGCCTGTGCATCACGGTAACCGAGCCCGCCGACGTCCATGAATTCAACGCGGCGGCGTGATCGAATTTATTTTTGTCTAGACGGAATCTTACCCGCTGGTTCATGTTGGGCTCAGGCGTGGGACGCCAGATTACTATCGCGCGCCAGAGCCCGGCGCGTCACAGACGGGGAAGTCTATGAACACGAAAACGCGTATCGCCGCCGCCTTCGCGGCCGCCGCGGTTGTGCTGAGCGCTGGCGCGGCCGCCGCCCAAAACTGGCAAGCCCAAGCCACCTACGGACACATCCAACTCGCGGCTGGCTTCACTCCCGATCCGTACAATGTCAACCTGACGGCGGGCGGTGAAATCAACGCCCAGGCGCAGCTCGGCAATGCCTGCCCAGGTTTCATCGCCAACGCGCCGGATTTTGACTTGGTTTGGCAGGCCGGCAACACCAACCGTCCGCTGGTCATTTCGGTCGACTCGCAGACCGACACCACGCTCGTGGTCCGCACGCCCAGTGGCGAGTGGCTCTGTGAGGATGACGGCGGCTTCAACGGCCTTAACCCCGGCATGCGCATCGATCGCCCGCAATCGGGCCTTTATGACATCTGGGTCGGCACCTATGCCGGCGGCTACGCCCAGGCCACACTGTCGATCTCCGAAGTCACGAGCCACTAAACCACAGGCTCGAAACTGATCCTCAAGGCCCGGGGTCGCCCCCGGGCCTTGTTCATTCGGGGCGGCTCTGGTAACCCCCCGCGCCTGAATGCGCTCGTGGCGGAATTGGTAGACGCACTGCCTTGAGGTGGCAGCGAGTAACATCGTGGAGGTTCGAGTCCTCTCGAGCGCACCAGCCTTCGCTCGCTGCGCGAGCTACAGGCTAGGCAAGCCCAGCATCACCCCTTCTGCGAAGCGGCGAACCTCACCCGATCTTGAGCCGCACAAATGCCATCGCCCCCTGCGGATCGCCGTCGTAGAGCGGCTCCAGCGCGTCGGAGGCAAAGTGCTGCTGCACCAGCGCGCCGACGCCGAACACCGCGTGATCGTTGATGCGCCAGTCGCGGATCGCGCCCGCGCTTAGCCGCGCGACGTTTTCTACCGGGCCGTGATGCGCGGCCCCCAGTTCGTCGGTTTCCAGGGCTTCGCCGCGGCCGAACACAGTCCAATTGTCGTTTGGATGCCAGGCCGCTTCAACCATCCACGCGTCCAGCGAGACGCCGTCCGTGCGTTCTTTGTTGGCGAAGGCGAATGTCGCCGACCACCAGCCGGCATCGCGCAAGGGCCGCGTGTAGATGCCGCTGACCGACCAGCGCTCTTCATCCTCATCCGGCTCCAGCGCTTCCGGTGAACTGATGTCCGCCCACGAAGCCTGGAAGGACCAATTGGCGGTGGGATTCCAGCTGACGCGCAGCGAGCTTGAATCGAGATCGCCGGACTCGATGTCGTAGCGATCTTCGTCCGGTTCACGGCCGTGGAAACGCGAGCCTTCGAGCTTCCAGTCGCCGTGCGTGACGCCTGCCGTCAACACGCCGAAGGTGATGTGGGTGGAGTCGAACCAGTGATGCGTGATCGGCGCTTCCGGCGAATCCATCGCGCTCATGCGGTGCATGAACGCCGGCGGTCCGAACGCCGGCTCGCCCGGCAGACCGCCATAGACAAAAACCGACGACGCATCGCCGATCCGATGTGAATAGGACGCGGCGAGTTCCATGAAGAGATCGTGCGGATGCTGACGGTCCACCAGCGGCTCGACGCCGTCGGCGGTTTCACCGGCCGCCATCAGCAGCGGATAGCCGTTGGCGCCCATGGCCGGATCCGGCGCCAGCATCGCCCGCAGATTGAGCGTTCCGCGTTCGCCGATGTCGCGTCGCGCCGAAGCCATCACCATGCCGGCGAGAAACGCCTTCTCATCCCCGCGCGGCCCCTCTGACCAGGCATAGACGCCGTTGAGCAGGGCGTGGGTCATCACCATCCACGCGCCCTGGTGAGAATGAATGCCGCCATGGCTGCTGACGTCCGGCTGCCACGCCGTCCCCGATGCGTCGCGCCCCATCGCATAAGGCCCGTAGAGGCCCTGCATGCTCGCCATCATCGCCGCATGCTCATCCGCCGCGGCGCCCTCCATCGGCTGCTCGTCGTGCTGCATCTGGCT
>JADLHI010000309.1 GCA_020848895.1 Hyphomonadaceae bacterium | reverse complement strand
TCAAAACCCCGCCTTTCCCAAATTCTAGAGGGCCTTAAATGAGCGCCGCTGAAAGCCATATCCTTCCCGTTTACGCCCCGCCGGAGCAAATCTTCGTGCGCGGCGAAGGCAGCTGGATCTGGGACGAAAAGGGCGACAAGTACCTCGATTGCATCGCCGGCATCGCCGTCAACGCCTTCGGCCACGCTCCGCCCTTCCTGGTGAAGACGCTCACCGAGCAAGCCGGCAAGCTCTGGCACACCTCGAACATGTTCAAGGTGAAGGGCCAAGAAGATCTCGCGGCGAAATATACGCGCGATAGTTTCGCCGACGTCGTCTTCTTCACCAACTCCGGCACCGAAGCGATCGAAGGCGCGCTGAAGACGGCGCGCAAATATCACACCGCCAACGGCAATCCGGAACGCATCGATATCATCGGCTTCCAAGGCTCGTTCCACGGCCGCTCGTACGCGGCGATCAACGCCAGCGGCAATCCGAGCTATCTCGAAGGCTTCGGCCCGCGCCTCCCCGGCTTCATCCAAGCTGCCTGGGGCGATCTCGACGCGCTGAAGAAACTCGTCGGCCCGACGACGGCCGCTATCATCCTCGAACCTGTGCAAGGCGAAGGCGGCGTGCGCGCGGCCACCGATGAATTCCTGCGCGGCCTGCGCAAACTCGCCGACGACACCGGCTTCCTCATCATTTTCGACGAAGTCCAATCAGGCGCCGGGCGCACCGGCAAGATGTGGGCGCACCAATGGTCTGGCATGACGCCCGACATTATGGCCGTTGCGAAGGGCGTGGGCGGCGGCTTCCCGATGGGCGCGTTCCTCGCGACCAAGGAAGCGGCCAAAGGCATGGTCAAGGGCGTGCACGGCACCACGTTCGGCGGCAACCCGCTCGCCATGGCTGTCGGCAACGCCGCGTACGACGAACTCTCGAAGCCTGCGTTCCTTGAGCACGTCAACAAGGTCGCCAACCAGCTCACGCAATCGCTCGAAGGCCTGAAGGATCGCCATCCCGATCTCGTCGTCGCCGTCACCGGCAAGGGCTTGCTGCGCGGCCTGAAGCTGAAGATCGATCCGAAGCCCATCCAAGGCAGAATCCGCGACGAGAAGCGCGTGCTCGTCGGCGTCGCCGGCGACAACGTGCTGCGCCTCGCGCCGCCGCTGACCATCTCGGAAGACGAAATCCGCCAAGCCGTCGATGCGATCGACGCGGTGCTGGCGGCGCAAACGGCGGAAGCGAGCGCGTGACGATGGCTTGACAACATTCCATTTATGGAATATGAAGAATGCCTTGGAATGTTGAGGTCACGGACGAATGCCGGGCTTGGCTTGAAGCGCTGAACGAGGACGATTTTGACGCCATCGACTATTCGGTTGATCTGTTGACCGAGCGCGGCCCGCAACTCGATCATCCTCATAGCTCAAAGATCAATGGTTCCAAGCACGCCAATATGCGCGAACTCCGCGTCCAATCCGGCGGGCGGCCGATCAGGGTCTTTTATGCTTTCGACCCGAGGCGCACGGCAATCTTGCTCCTCGGCGGCGATAAGACCGGAGATAAGCGTTTCTACGACCGCATGATCCCGATCGCCGACAGCTTGTATGATGTGTATCTGAGCGAACTGAAGAAGGAAGGTTTGATCGAATGACCGGTCGTCGGCCATTTTCAGAATTGAAGAAGGGATGGAGCAGCGAACGGCAGGCGCGAAACAAGGCGCGTAAGGCCGAGTTGGCGGCGCACTATTCGACGCTTGAGGAGCTGCGCATCGCGCTCGGGCTCAGCCAGGAAGAACTGGCGCAGCGGCTCGATGTACAACAGCCTGCCGTCTCCAAGCTTACAAGCCGGAGCGATATGAAGATCAGCACGCTCCGCGATCTAATCGAAGCAATGGGCGGAGAATTGCACGTTACGGCCAAATTCCGCGACCGTTCTGTTGAGTTGGCTAACTTTGACTGACGTCCACACGCCCCGCCACTTCCTCGATATCTCAGCGCTCTCACGCGAGGACGTGCGCGCCATTCTCGATGAAGCGCACGCCCGCAAGGCCGCGCGCATCGATTGGCCGAAGGCCGCGCCCGACGAGGACGCGCCGCTCGATGGCTACGCGCTCGCCATGATCTTCCAGAAGAACTCAACGCGCACGCGCGTGTCGTTCGAGATCGGCATGCATCAGCTCGGCGGCAAGTCGATCGTTCTGAACGCCAACGACACGCAGCTTGGCCGCGGCGAAACCGTGGAAGATACCGCGCGTGTGCTTTCGCGCATGGTCGACGCGGTGATGATCCGCGCCAACAACCATCAGGATGTCGTGGATTTCGCGGCGGCGGCGAGCGTGCCGGTGATCAACGGCCTCACCGATCTTTCGCACCCGTGCCAGATTTTCGCTGACATTATGACCATCGAAGAATGGTCCGGCGATATCACTGGCAAGACCATTGCCTGGCTGGGCGACGGCAACAACGTCTGCACTTCATTTATGCACGCGGCTGAGAAACTTGATTTCAAGCTCCGCATCGCGACGCCCGCGACCTACGCACCGCGCGCACAAGAACTCGCCGCCGCAAAGGCAGCCGGCGCCGATATCGAAGCCTACAACGATGCGAAGAAGGCGATCGACGGCGCGGATGTCGTCGTCACAGACACCTGGGTGTCGATGGGCGATACCGACAAGGACGAGCGCATGGCCGCCTTCCCGCCCTACGCTGTCAATGACGAGATGATGGCGCGCGCGAGCAAGGACGCGATCTTCCTCCACTGCCTGCCCGCGCATCGCGGCGAAGAAGTCACCGATAGCGTGCTCGATGGCGAACGCTCCGCCGCCTGGGACGAAGCGGAAAACCGCATTCACGCACAGAAGGCCGTGCTGCTCTGGTGCTTGGGCAAGCTTTGACTAGCGCAGTCCGCTTTGCTCCCCCGCACGCGGGGGAGCTGTCAGCGAAGCTGACTGAGGGGGCGACGCGCGCACAGACCGCAGACGTTGACGCTTGCTTCGCCCCCTCCGATCGCTGCGCGATCACCTCCCCCGCGCGCGGGGGAGGAAAGTGACCGCCACCGACGACATCATCGCGCCCTTCAGCCTCGACAATGCGCCCGTGCGCGGCCGCATCGCGCGGCTTGCGGAAGGCGCGCTCGATCCGATCTTGCATCGCCATGATTATCCGCGGCCCGTCGCATTGCTGCTCGGCGAAGCGCTGACGCTTGCGGCGCTCATCGGCTCATTGCTGAAGACGGACGGCCGTCTCGTGATTCAGGCGCAAGGCGAAGGTCCGGTCTCGCTGCTCGTTGCCGAACACCTCGATGGCGGCGTGCGCGGTTATGCGCGCTTGGCTGACGGCGCGGCCGAAGCGCTGAGAGGCGCACATCGCATGGCGCCCGCCGAATTGCTGGGCGCAGGCAGCCTCATTCTGACGCTCGACCTCGGAGAAAGCACGACGCCATTCCAGGGCGTCGTCGCACTGGAAGGCGCGACGCTCGCGCAGTGCGCCGAGACCTATTTCCGCGTCAGCGAGCAAACCGACACCGGCATCCGCCTCGCCGTCGGTGAGATCATCAGCGGCGACGCGCCATCGCAATGGCGCGCCGGCGGCGTGCTGATGCAACGCCTCGCCAGCGATCAGACGCGCGGCGACACCGAAGAAGATTGGCGCCGCGCGTCGATCCTCTTTCACACGCTCACCGATGAAGAGCTGATCGATCCTGCATTGCCGGCCGACCGGTTGCTCTATCGCCTCTTTCATGAAGAAGGCGTGCGCATGGGCGAAGCGGCGCCGCTCGACGATCGCTGCAGCTGCAGCGCCGAGCGCCTCACGAGCGTGATGAAGACATTCCCAAAAGACGAGATCGCCGATCTCATCGAACCGGACGGCAAGCTGCACGCCCGCTGCCAATTCTGCTCACGCGAATACCTGATCGATCCGGCACAGATCCTCGCGGCAGAGGGGAAGTGACGAGCGCCGAACCAGCGCTCGTCACCCCACGATCAGAAGTGGAAGTTCACGCCGACTTGCCAGCTATCCAGTTCAAGGCTTTGCGTAACGGTCTCGGTGTAAGCCGGGCTGACGAATGTGCTGCCTGTGCGATACGCCGTCGTGTACGTCAGGTCATCGTACTCGGTGTGTGAGTATTCCAACCGTGCGGACCAAGGGCCGCCCAGTCGAACCGCCGCGCCCACCCCGTAAGAAAAACCTCCGACCCAATCGGACGCCTCTCCCGCCTTGCTGTAGCCGTTGCTGCTAAGCACCTCCGTCGTCGCGGTCGCGTCGGCGTTTGAGTATCCGGCGGTCGCGTAAACCAGGACCGGACTGAAATCATATCCAATTGATCCGCGCACATTGAACTGTCCGTCCGCTTCGATCCGGTTGACGGGCGCATAAGTCGGCAACGGACCATAGCTCGTCGCTGTTTGAGGCAACACGCGATCATCATCGGCTTGGAGCTGCGAATAACCAACCTCCGCGCCCAGCACGATGTGATCGGTCACTTGCCAGTTGTAGCCGGCCTGAATGCCGAAACCCGTCCCTTCGGGATCAAGCGACGTGGACATCAAGTTCTGGAAACCAGTACGCAACGCAGTCGCTTCTGACGCCCACTGCCCGCCAGTCGCGACATCGGCGGCCGACTCACCCGAGGTGCTTGAGATGTTGCCGCCCACGTAGAACCCGTTCCACTCCTGCGCTGAAGCTGATCCAGCCGTCAGCACAGCCGCTGCAGCCAACAGAGACGTCTTGAACATGATTTTCCCCATCACTTGATGAGCGCACCCTCGCTGCGCTGACGCTCAGACTATGATAAAGGCGTGCATTGTCTAGAGAAAGAAACGCGCGGCTACGCTGTTTCAATATCCAATGCGTAGCCAGCGCTTCGCACCGTGCGGATCGGGTCAGATTCCTCGCCTACCATCAATGCTTTGCGCAAACGACCGATGTGCACATCGACCGTGCGCGCCTCGACGTAAACGTCAGATCCCCACACCGCGTCGAGCAATTGTTCGCGGCTGAACACGCGCCCTGGATGTTGCATCAAATGATCGAGAATACGGAATTCCGTTG
Source organism: Hyphomonadaceae bacterium (assembly GCA_020848895.1). Lineage (GTDB taxonomy): Bacteria > Pseudomonadota > Alphaproteobacteria > Caulobacterales > Aquidulcibacteraceae > Vitreimonas. The sequence goes on along the minus strand of JADLHI010000309.1, from coordinate 1,249 downwards.
GCCCCAGATGCACATCACGCGATCCGCGATGCACGCGGTGCGAGACACGATCCATGGTGATGTCGCCGATGACGATCTTGTCGTCCGCCAGGCCAGGGCGAATGCGGCGCATGACGGCGCGCAGACGCGCCAGAAGCTCGTTCATCGAAAACGGCTTGGTGAGATAATCGTCGGCGCCGACATCGAGGCCGCGAATGCGATCGCTCTCTTCGGTGCGCGCCGTCAGCATCACGATCGGCGTGTTGCGCGTATCCTGGCGCGCACGCAGCCGGCGGCAGACTTCGATCCCCGGCGCCTTCGGCAACATCCAATCGAGCACCACCAAATCCGGCGCGCTCTCGTCGGCGACAACCAACGCCTCCTCGCCGTCGTTGGCGACAGAGACGCGATAGCCTTCCTTCTCCAGATTGTACTTGAGCAAATCCGCCAAGGCCGCTTCGTCTTCGACGACCAGCACGTGTGTTGCCTTGGCCATGACGATCGCCCTATTCCGCCGCGTCGGCGCGCGGCCGCTGCGTCGCGATATCTTCGCCGGTGACGAGGAAGTGGATATATTCGGCGATGTTGGTGCCGTGGTCGCCGATGCGCTCGAGGTTCTTGGCGATGAAGAGCAAGTGTGCGCACGAAGAAATCATGCGCGGGTCTTCGATCATGTAGGTCAGCAATTCGCGGAACAGCGAATTGTAGTGCGCATCGATATTGTCGTCGGCGTTCCAGACGTTGATCGCCGCCTGGACGTCCTTGTTGGCGTAGGCGTCGAGCACTTGCTTCAAGTGCGCCGCCGACATCTTGCCCATGCGCTCGATCGAGCGGGTGAGCTGGATCGGTTCGTCCTGATTCAGAATGAGGGCGCGCTTGGCGATGTTCTTGGCCAGATCGCCAACGCGCTCAAGCTCGCCGGCAATCCGCCAAGCCGTCAGCACGACCCGCAGATCGCTTGCCATCGGCTGGCGGAGCGCGACCAATTTGATCGCGCGCTTCTCAATCTCGCGCTGCGCGGCGTCGATCTTTGGATCGCGCTGGATGACGCTTTGCGCCAGTTCGGTGTCGCGCCGCCCGACCGCGGCGAGCGCATCGTTGATCGCCGTTTCGGCCAATCCTCCCATGCGCGCCACTTCTTGAGTGATCGCGTCGAGTTCTTCTGAAAACGCCTTGACGGTATGCTCAGCCATTGTGGCTCCGAAGCTTAGCCGAAGCGGCCCGTGATGTAGTCCTGCGTGCGCGAGTCACGCGGGTTGGTGAAGATTTC
>JADLHI010000308.1 GCA_020848895.1 Hyphomonadaceae bacterium | reverse complement strand
GTTTCCGCCGCCGCGCCCTCAGTCCGGAGTTCGCGGTCCCAGGCGCGCCAGACCAGATCGCGGCCCTGCGCAACGCGCGCGGGATCGTTCGTCCAGTAGACGCCGCCCGGATAGTCCTCACCCATGCCGACAACGACGTTGACGAGTTCATCCAATGCCGCCGCGGTCGGCACGCGTGCCTCGTAGGAATTGCGATTGGTGCGGCGATTGACGATCTGCAACGTGGATGGATCGCTGTTCGGCTGCGCTTGCCGCGGACCGAGCGTCACGTGCGCGAGCGGGCGCGCATCGAGGCGCGGCGTCGGCTCGCCTTCGGGGAAGAAGGCGATTGTCGGCCAGTACCCCCTAAGCCCCGCCGCCATGCGATAAAGCTCAAGAAAGCAGCCGTGACCGATCGTGATCTGGCGATCGAATGGATCGGTGAAATCGAGACGGCGACCGAGGTCGCAATAGAGCGTCATGCCGTCGGCATCGTCGAGTTCGACCAGCCAGGGCTGAGTGTTGTGCGGATTGGGCGCGAGGATTGCGTGCGCCAGTGCAAAGCGCCGCGGATCGGCCTCGCCCGCGCCGGGATCGCGCCAGCCGGCGACGGGATCAGGCAAATTGTCCGCGACGCAACCTGTCAGCACTGGCGCAAACGGTGCGGCGGAAAGCAACGAGAGCACATGGCGGCGAGACGGCATGGCGAGCCTCACAAGTTCAATATTGAACGATAAATGGTTCAATATTGAACCAATGTCAATCGACCATCGATTCCCCCTCTCCGCAAGGGAGAGGGTGAGTGCGCTAACCCTTCAGCGTCAAAATCGCATTGCGCGCCAATTCATCGGCGCGGTTGTTCATCTCGTTGTCGGCGTGGCCCTTGACCCATTTCCACGTCACCTCGTGACGCGCATTCGCCTCATCGAGCCGCTTCCACAAATCCTCGTTCTTCACCGGCTTCTTGTCGGCGGTCTTCCAGCCGTTCTTTTTCCAACCGTGAATCCACTTGGTGACGCCGTCCATGACGTATTTGGAATCCGTATGCAGCCGCACCTTGCTCGCGCGCTTCAGTGCGTTGAGAGCCTCGATCGCGGCCATCAACTCCATGCGGTTATTGGTCGTCGCCGCTTCGGCGCCCGAGAGTTCTTTCTCGGTTCCCGCATAATGCAGGATCGCACCCCAGCCGCCAGGCCCCGGATTGCCGCTGCACGCCCCATCCGTCCAAATGTCTATCGTGTTGCTCATGGCGTCGCTGTAGGGGGATTCGGCGCGTCGCGGTCTGGTCGGCGGATGAGCCACGCGATCCCGCTGGTCGCGCCCCCTGTTGGTATCGCGACTGCTAGATACTGGCCCGAGTCCGAAAGGGCATCGGGCAGCACGTCCCAACGTCCCATCGAGACAAGGGCTCCGATGATCACAATCACTGCCGCCAGCACGGCGCCTCCAACGATATAGGTGACAAAGCCAGTAGCACCTAAGCGTTGTGCGAGAGTGTGAAAGCCGAGGCCCACAGAGAGCAGCGAGAGATACGTCACGCTCAATATCCACATGAACCAGTGCGTGAACTGGTTCACGAATGCCTGCGTCAGCGACAGAACCTGCGGCATGGCGCTGATCGTTCCAATCGCCGCGCCGATCGCGCACCCTAAGAGCGCGCCTAGAGGAGGCGCGAATAGGAGCGCCAGGGCGAGCCGCGTCTTAGACCCCATAATCCGCCGCTCCGCGCGCGCTGCGATGGAATGCGAGCTTGTCCGCGTACTCTAACGGATCTTTGGGCGTTACCGTGGCGCCCGCAGGCGTCGCCGCCCAATCGGTCAGCCGTGTCGCAAAGAAGCGCAGCGCCGCGCCGCGCACGAGTGTCGGCAACATCTCGCGTTCGAGCGCCGATAGCGGGCGCACGCTTTCGTAGGCGGCGATCATCGCGCGGCCGCGTTCAAGATTGTAGCGCGGGCCGTTGAAGCACCAGGCGTTGAGGCAGACGGCGAGGTCGTAAGCCAACGCATCCGTGCAGGCGAAGTAAAAGTCGATAACGCCGGTGAGCGCGCCGTCCGTAAACAGCGCGTTGTCCGGAAACAGATCGGCGTGGATCACACCGCGCGGCAGATCGTTCCGCCAAGCCATGCGGACAGCCACCATGTCCTTGCGCACCAGCTCGGCGAGGCCCGGACGAAGTTTCTCAGCTTCATCCATGCGCGGCGCGAGCAGTGTTTCCCATCCGCCCAGGCTCAGCGCATTCGGGCGCGTGCCGGCGAAATCACTCAGCGCCACATGCATCCGCGCCAGCGCTTCGCCCACGGGCGCGCAATGGTGAAGCTCGACTTGGCGCGGCCATATGCCATCAAGGAAAGAGATGATGGCGGCGGGTTTGCCTTTGATGCGGCTAAGCAATGCGCCGTCGCGGTTGGCAATAGGTTTGGGCGCGGGAAAGCCGCGCGCGGCGAGGCGCTCCATGACACCCATGAAGAAAGGCAAGTCCGCTTCGGCGACGCGCTTCTCGAAGATCGTCAGGATGTAGCGTCCGCTCGCCGTCGTTAGCTTGTAGTTCGTATTCTCGACGCCCTCGGCGATGCCTTCGCACGATATGGCCGCGCCGATGTCGTACTGCGCCAGCAGCGCAGCGACATCTTCTGACGTGAGTGGCGTATAGACGGCCATAACTCAGCACTCCGCGAGCATGGCGAATCCTCTCCCCCCTTGCGGGGGAGAGGGCAGGGTGAGGGGGGGCGTGCAAACGCGCAGGCGCCTAGGCGTTTTATCGCCCCCCACCCCTAACCCCGCCCCACGAGGGGGCGGGGAATGAGATGCGTTCGGTTTCATAGCTCTTCGATGCGCGTAACTTTCCGCGCTTCGTCCAGACGCACAACCCAATTCGCGCGATGATGGCCGGCCATCGTGGAGCGCGTTACGTCCTCGTAGTGGGTGAGGAATTCGTTCAGCCAGGCATTCTCTGCATCGGTCAATGGCCGGCCGCGCAAGTGCTCTTCCTGCTCACCGCGCCATTTGCGGACGATCTCCCAGTTCGGCGCCTGCAGATAGACAATGGCGTCAAACGCCTTGAAGAACTCCGCATACGTGCTGGCAAGCGCTCCGGCGGTGCGTACGCGCTCGCAATTGAGCGCAACATCATCGCTGCGCGGCGGGTCGAAAGGTTCGGCGCCGATGCACCATCCGTCGATCACGATGGCTTCTGGTTTGCCCGCGAACAGCGGCCATTCGCTTTCTGGCGCGCGATCGTCTTGGGCTTTGTCGAACCTTGGCAGCTTGGTTGGCAATCCGTGGCGCAAGCGCGCGATCAATCCGTGAGCCAATGCCAGATCGTGAGTGCCGGGCGGTCCGCGCGTCGCCAAAACCGTTTCCAAACGCGCGCTTTCGGAAAACGCAGGAAACCTCTCCCTTTCAACCGCGCTGATGCCGCGCGCCACCGCTTCGCGTTCGGCGCGCGTGTAATAGACATCATCCAATGAGAAATGCGCAAAGCGCGGCTGGTTCGCCATCGCCAGCAGGCGGCACTGATAGCTCTTGCCCGACCCTTGCGCGCCGGCGACGCCAACAAGCGGGGTGCGCTCCGGATTGCGCGCACGCAAATCCTGGATGATCTCGTAGAGCAGGACTGGGATCGGGTGACTCACCTTCCCCCTCTCCCTCGCGGAGAGGGGGCCGGGGGGTGAGGGGCGTTCAGCTTTCGCGATGTTGCGGCATCGAGCGCGCAAATGTTTGCAGCGCGCGTGCGCGCTTGCCCCTCCTCCCCCTGCCCCTCCTCCGCAAGGGAGGAGGGGAGGCGTTTGCGCCGTTCAATCACTCCGCCAGCACGCGCGGCAGTTTGAACACAACATCTTCCTTGGTCACGCACACCTCTTCAACGCGCGCGTCGAAGCGCGAGCCGATCGCGGCGATTAGCGTTTTTACAAGGTCTTCCGGCGCACTGGCGCCAGCGGTGACGCCAACGCTGCGCACGCCCTCAAACCAGCGCCAGTCCACATCCTCCGCCGATCCCACCAGCCGCGCATCGCGCGCGCCAGCGCGCTTTGCGACTTCCACCAGGCGCACGGAGTTAGAGCTTTTCGGCGAGCCAATCACCAGCACCAGGTCCGCTTGCTCGGCCATCGCCTTCACCGCGTCCTGGCGGTTTGTCGTCGCGTAGCAAATATCTTCCTTGTGCGGCGCGGCGATGCCGGGGAAGCGCCGCTGCAGCACGCCAACCATCTCGGCCGTATCGTCCACCGAAAGCGTCGTCTGCGTCACGAACGAGAGCTTCGAGGCATCGCGCGGTGCGAACACTTCCGCGTCCGCCACGGTCTCCAACAGAGTGATCGCGCCCGGCGGCAGCTGTCCCATCGTGCCAATCACTTCGGGGTGGCCCGCGTGTCCGATCAGCACGATCTCGTGTCCCGCATCGAAATGGCGCTGCGCTTCCACGTGCACCTTCGACACGAGCGGGCAGGTGGCGTCGACATAGATCATCTCGCGCGCCTTCGCCTCGGCGGGCACGGACTTCGGCACGCCATGCGCGGAGAAGATCACTGGCCGGTCCGCCGGGCAGTCGTCCAGCTCCTCGACGAATACCGCCCCCAACGCCTCCAGCCGCTCGACCACGTGGCGGTTGTGGACAATCTCGTGGCGCACATAGACCGGCGCGCCCCACTTTCGGATCGCTTGCTCAACGATCTGAATGGCCCGGTCCACGCCCGCGCAGAACCCCCTCGGAGCGGCCAAGAGGACTGATATTTGGGGTTTTTCCGTTACGGTCATCGGCTCGCTGGTGAAACTTAAGTAGGTAGGCGCCTGCCTCTGTTGCGGGCGTTCCGCCCTAAAGCTATCACGGCGCTGCGCCATTGCCTTCAGGGCGGGGTGAGACATGCGGCCGCCGCCGCAGGGCCCTATGAAGGCGAGACGAGGATCAGAATGAAGCTTCCGCGTGTGCTCCTGGTTTCGCTCGCGCTTGCGCTGAGCGCGTGCGCCAGCCGTGAGACCCCAACCGTGGAACTCCCTGGCGGCGTGAATGAGGAAGCGCAACAGCAGCGCGCGCCGAACTTCTTCGACCGTATGATCGGCAACGACCAGCGCCCGAACGTTGGTCCGTGCCCGCTGATGGGCGTGCTCTATGACACCGCGCGGGTCGTGCGCTTCGAACAGCCGGGCAATCAGCGTTACGCCAACATCGCCTTCACCGGCGAAATGCAGGGCGTGCGCGGGCTTTGCCGCTATGTCGACGCCGATCCGATCCGCATGAACATGGAAATTGAGATGGCCTTCGGCCGCGGCCCGGCCGCGACGACGGATCATCAGACTTATCGCTATTGGGTCGCCGTCACCCGCCGTGGCCGCGCTCCGATCGAGAAGGTTTATTTCGACGTCGATGTCCGCTTCCCGCGCGGCGAGCAAGTGGTGACCCAGCGCGAGCGCATCGATCAAATCGTCATCCCGCGCGCCAACGAGGAAATCTCGGGCGAGAACTTCGAAATTCTCGTTGGCTTCGAACTGACGCCCGAGCAGCTCCAGTTCAACCGCGACGGGCGCCGCTTCCGCATCGACGCGGGCGAAAACCAAGCGCCGGGGCAGTAGTCCAAGACAGCAGTAGGCAAAGGGCAGGCGGCAGTAGGGCGCTCGCGCCAACTGCGACTGTCCCGTTCCTTGCAATCCTACTGCCTACTGCCTACTGCCTATTCCCTCATGAAAGACCTCGCCAGCGCATTCACCGCCGCGAACGCAGCCGTGTTCGCCAAGCTTGGACTCGATCCCAAACACGCCGACGTGCGCCGTTCGGATCGCCCGGACCTGGGTGAGTTTCAGGCCAATGGCGCGCTCGCCGTCGCGAAGGCCGCTGGCAAGAAGCCGCAGGAGGTGGCGCAATCTGTCGCCGCCGAGTGGAGCGCGACCGATCTTTCGCCGGCGCCAAGCATCGCCGGCCCCGGATTTCTCAATTTCAAAGTCACGTCCGACGCGCTCACCAAGCGTGCGCGAGTCATCGCCGATGATCCCCACGCCGGCGCCTCGCCGGTTGAACACAAGCGCCGCGTCGTCGTCGATTATGGCGGACCGAACGTGGCCAAGGGCATGCACGTTGGGCACCTGCGCGCCTCGATCATCGGCGAGAGCGTCAAGCGCATTTATCGCTTCCGTGGCGATGAAGTCTGGGGCGACGCGCACTTCGGCGATTGGGGCTTCCAGATGGGCCTCGTCATCACCGCGCTTGAAGACGAACTCGGCGACTTTGATGACAAGGCCAAGCTCGCAGCGCGCCTGAAATCGCTCACGCTCGATCAACTGGAGGCGATCTACCCTGCGTACGCCAAGCGCGTGAAAGAGGGCGACATTGATGTGCGCGATCGCGCCCGCAAAGCCACCGCTGCGCTGCAAGGGGGCAGCGAGCTTCACCGCACCATCTGGAAAGCGATGCACGACGTCTCGATGGCCGCGCAAAAGCGTGACTTCGCCTCGCTCGGCGTCGATTTCGATCTCTGGCTCGGCGAAAGCGACGCCGATCCGCTGATCCCGGACATGGTGGCCGATCTCGATAAGAAGGGCCTGCTCGAAGACGACCAAGGCGCGCGCATTCTCCGCGTCGCGAGTCCGGGCGAGACCAAGAAGAAGAAGCGCGACGATGGCGCGGTTGTCGAAGTCGAAAGCCCCGATCCGCTGCTTGTGGTGTCGTCGGAAGGCTCGGCCATGTACGGCACGACCGATCTCGCCACCATCGTGCAGCGCATGCGCGATCAGAAGCCCGATCTCATTCTTTATTGTGTCGACCAGCGCCAAGCCGATCACTTCGAGCAAGTCTACCGCGCCGCCGCCAAGGCCGGGTACGCGCGACGTGATCAGCTCGAACACATCGGCTTCGGCACCATGAACGGCCCAGATGGGACGCCGTTCAAAACCCGCGCCGGCGGCGTGTTGAAGCTGCAAGACCT